>CAZPBV010000022.1:0-16886 GCA_964584675.1 uncultured Bdellovibrionales bacterium | reverse complement strand
CGACGCGAGGCCGACACCCTGTAGCGTGGCGGCCGAGCTTGGAGCGACTCAAGAAGTGCCCACGGATGGGCATTTCTTGAGCAGTAACACCTAGCCTGGACTTCGGCTGGTGAGAAGTCCGGGCTAGTCACCCTACAATTCTCCCTTCTATCGCGCCTCCCGCCTATCTCTCCCCCAGCGCGGCCTCCCGCCCCGGCTTGACGGTGATCGACGCTGAAATCGCCCCGGTTGGCGACGACTTCTCTCCAAGCGCGGAATCTGTGGCTGCCGATTTATCGTCGAACCGGCTACATCTCGAGCAGCGGGCACATCGCCGTAATTGAAGTCGGGGAGATTTCTTCTTTCCAATTTTTCTCCCATAACCCGTTCAATGGCACGCACCATAAACTGGTCCTCTGACGTCACAAGGGTAAACGCATCGCCATTGCGGGACGCTCGGCCGGTTCTTCCTACACGGTGGGTATACGCTTCGGTGGTATCGGGCATGTCATAGTTAATAACATGCGAGACAGTTGAAATATCAACTCCGCGAGCAGCAATATCGGTCGCCACAAGTATTTGAACGGCGCCGCTTCGAAAGCCATCCATGGCGGCTCGCCGCCTGCCCTGAGAGAGGTTTCCCTGAAGCGAGGCAGTTTGAAACCCAGCCTGCTTGAGCTGCTCAGATACTTTTTTGGCCCTGTGCTTGGTGCGGGTAAATACGAGCACCGATTGCCGATCGATGTGATGAAGCAGCGCAATAAGCAACTCTGTCTTTTGATTTGGCGACACCGGATAGAGCGCATGTTCGACGGTTCCCACCGGGGCAAGCTGCCCGACCTCGACGGTGACCGGATCCCTCAGAATTTGCCGCGCCAGCTCGCGGACTTCGGGCGGCATGGTCGCCGAAAAGAGAAGGGTCTGACGGTCCACGGGAATTGCTTTAAGAAGCTGACGAATGGATGGAAGAAAGCCCATATCAAACATGTGATCGGCCTCATCAAGAACCACCACCTCGAGCTCTGAAAGGTTGAGCGCCCGTCGCTGCACCAGATCGAGCACTCGGCCAGGGCAGCCGATAACGACTTCTACTCCCCGCCGGAGCGCCTGGATTTGACGGTGCTCGGAAACCCCTCCGTATATCGCAACACATCGGAGCCCCACGGGCTTCGAGAACTGCATGGTAACCGAATGTATCTGCTCGGCAAGCTCCCTGGTCGGGGCAATGATGAGCGCTCGGGGACGCCCCTTCCTGCCGGCGGCAAGCCGCTGGAGGACTGGCAGCACAAATGCCGCCGTCTTCCCCGTGCCGGTTTGGGCAAGCCCCATGACGTCACGACCGTCCATTACCGCCGGAATGGCGCGCTCCTGGATAGGCGTGGGCGAGACAAACCCCGCCGCCGAAATGGCACCGCCCAAGGCGGGCAAAAAATTAAAAGATTGAAAAGAAGGCGATGCGCAAACAGCTTCGGCGCTCGTATACATAATATTTTCCCCTATACAAAGAGCGTGACATCCCCGCATGGGATGAGACGCCCCTCTAAAATGTTTATAGAAACTTCAAAAAAGGATCCCGTAGCGCCCTCAAGGCCGAAACAAGAAACTACCGCCGGTTGAAGTACATCACCGTGATGGCCGGGCGAGTGGTTGTTCAGGATGGACTCAGTAACAGGTTCCCCTACTCGCTTGGGGGATCGGGCCAAAAGCGTCACTGCCTCTGGCATACTGTGTAACGAAGCTAGCCACGTTGAGCCAACCTTTGTTCATCAAGAGTAAGGTGAGCCTAACATATTATCAGGGGGAAAGGAAATTTTCTTAATTCAACCCTGATTCCTCCGATGGAAGGCCCTGGTTTGGGGAAATAGGACTCAGCCGCAACAGAACAACTCGCTGAGAGGGCTTAATAATTCCCCGTTCTGAAATCTCTTCAACAGTTACTGCGCGACTGCTTCCAACCGTTGCCCGAAAATCATTCACATCACTCTCATTCAGAAGCACCATTCCCGTATCGGGCCGGTGTTCTTCAAATCGTAGAATCGGCCTTCCGGAATAGAAACTAAGGCTGTAGTACTCGGTGCCAAAAGAAAACAGACGCGAAATACTTGCCAGCCTTACGGCAAAATCTCGTCCCGAAAGCACTGCCGCCACCTGGGGGAATAGCAGGCCATTGCCGATGACATAAAGCACGGCTGTGAGCACCCCAAAGCGCACTATCGGAGAGACCTCCCGGCGCGCGAGTACTACCGCCCACCCCGCAACTCCAAGCAGAGCACAGATAGACAACCAGTAGCCAACACTTCCCTCCCTCCACTGGGAAATTACGGTGGATAGAAATTTCAAATCCTCTAATAGTCGAGCTGATAACGGTATCGACAATAGCGACTGGGATGAAACAGATGGAAGGATCGCCAAAATCCCGGCGAAGAGACAGGCGACAGCGGCAAGAAGCCCTACAAGAATCTCGTGCCAACGCACGTTAGCCCGCCCTCTCATAATAGCCTGCGCCAGCAGATAGGAAAAAAATGGGTACACAGGCAGCAGGTACACGCTTCGCTTACCGGCAGGAATTGAAAAAAAAGCCACTACCATGAGGATGCAGAGCCAAGAGTAGCGATCGAAGGCCTCAAGAGCAAACCAGCGGCGAAAATTCAACCGCCGGCTACCTGTGACCCGCGGGACCCACAACAAAATCCCAGGCAAAAGACCAACAACAATTGAAAAATACAAGAACAACACTGACTTTTTGTGAGGTTCGTCGTCTTGCTGACTGGCAAAGCGCGCGACATTCTCATACCACACCTTGGCCATAAATTCTTCGGGGCGAGAAAGATATGCCAACACATACCAGGCAGTGGCTGCGGCGAGCACTGGCAGGTACACCGCCAAACCTCGACCCGCGATTACCCTGATAGGATTCCTGTCGAGTAATGACCAGACCAGAAAAATCGGCCCAGAAATGGCAAGCGCCACCGGACCTTTTGCCAAGGTTGCTGCTGAAAGCAATATCACCAGCAAAAACGGGTAGCCTCGATAGCCGCCTTCACTCCACTGGTAGAACGCCAGAAGCCCTCCACAGAAGCAGGCAGAAAAGACCATGTCGACTCGGCAACTGGTAGCGGTGCGAAACCACTCAATACTCATCGCCACCATAGATACGGCGAGAAGAGCGCTTGAAACGCTCACACGTCTTCGCGCAAATAGGAAGAATGCAACCAAAAAAACCGTGCTCGCCATGACGGAGGGAAGGCGCGCCGCAAATTCGGACATGCCGCCAACCATCAACCCGCACCCGCTCATGAGCCAGTGCGAAAAAGGCGGCTTTGACGGAACCCCGCCGCCGTATGCCGCCGGCAATATCCAGTCGCCTGAAGCGAGCATAGCCTGAGCCACCAAAGCCTCGCGCGGCTCGCCGCGAGTGCTAAAGTCCCGACCCAACCCAGGCACTTGAAGCGCCAGCGCGACCAGACACACCATCAGCGCCTGAATGCCAGGCAAAGAGATGAAAAAGCGAATCGTGCTCTTCAAGTGAAACTATTTTCCTACTTCGTGCGCATCGAGAAACCACAGCGCCTTATCCAGGTCCCTTGACAGCCCGGTCAGCAAGTCTGCCGTGCCGGCATCACCAAGATTTTCGGCATTCTCGATGCCAATTCGCACCGAAGCCGCCGCCTGGGAGTAGCGCTCTGAGAGCGCCTGGACAAACTCGAGGTCGCCCTGCAAATTGAGCGGCAACTCCGAAAGCTGAGACCGGGAGGCAGAAAGCCGGATGGTGCCACAAGCAACTCCCCCAAGTGCCGTTACCCGCTCCGCCACGGTATCCAGATATCCTTCCACGATGCCTGTTAAATCGTCGAACAATTTATGAAGAGAATAGAAGAAACTTCCGCGCACGTTCCAGTGGGCCTGTCTTGTTTGCGAGGCAAGATCAGTTAAATCGGCCAGCGCCTGATTTAAAATCTTTGTCAGCTGCTCACGATTCTCGGCAGGAATATCAATGGATGTGTGACGCAGATCATTTGTCATAAGCCTCCGCAAGTAAAGGTTCTTGATCTTACCAGTGCAACGCCGTAACAATACCATCGGACATTAGAAAATGTCCGACGACGACATTGAGAAACAGCGCTATACCGGTCACAAAAACGGCCGCCATCGTCTAGATTTTAACCATCCAAACCGGGGGAACTCTCATTGGCCTGCAATATATCAAATCTAGTCCACGAGCACCATGCCACGCTCTTTCATGATCATCGCCAGGTAATGCCTATACTTTGGCACCACATGTTGTGCCGCTATCTTGGTCCCGCCGCGATCGAGGGAGCCTGGTCCATCGTGGTGTAAGCGGTACATCTCAATAGCGCGCCTCTCCCCCTGCACATTACCCATTCCCCTTAAGTTCAGATGCCGCAGATTCTCCCTAAAGAGTTGAACACCAGCATCCACTTGCGCACTAATGCTATGCCGCTCCGCTGCCGTCTTCCCTAGCCCGTGCCATGTTGCATTAATGATCTGAAAAATACCGTGAGCCGAGCTCAAGGGGTTTGTGGCGGAAGGATTAAACCCTGACTCGTAGTCAGCAATGGCTAAAATTATAGCGGCGTCGTCGATGGAAAAATTTCGCACCCTCGCCAGTAATTGAGACGATATTCTACACCTCTCTCGTTCTCGTGGTGTCGGGTTGATGGACTGCGGAGCCCTCTCGGTAGGGCACTCATCGGAATGACCACTCCACTGAAAGTTTCTTTCGAAATTACCGTCCAGAAAAATGCGCGCATTCATAGACTCTCGAGAAAAAACTGTTACGATACGTTATTCGAATTTTCGATGAAGAAGTTTCGTGGCGAACGGAGGAATAGAGGAACCACTCATGCCGGAGCTCCCAGAGGTCGAGATAACTGTTCGATATTTACGCCAACACCTGAGGGGGCAAGTCATCCTCGGCGCTGATTTTCTGTGGAAACGCACCCTGGCTCCTCAGAGCAAACGCAAGTTCCTGACATGGCTTCCGGGAGCCGGTATTGATGGCGTTTCGCGCCGCGGGAAATACATTGTAGTGGCTCTAAAAAAGAAGGCCGTTCCTCCCAAAGCCTGTCTTCTTATTCACCTCCGCATGAGCGGGAGCGTCGACGTCGTGAGCGCGCGATTGAGGCGCGGCAAGCACGATCGCTTCATCATGCGGCTCGGCAATCAGCGTGAGCTTCGATTTGATGACCCGAGAAAATTCGGGCGAGTCTATCTGGTGCCGCACCATTCTGTGGTGACCGACAACTTGGGAATAGAGCCGTTCGATAGGTCGCTCACCCCGGCACTTTTTTTGGGCATGTTGCAAGCGTGTCGAGGAGCCATTAAGCCGCTTCTTCTGCGGCAAAGTTTCATGGCCGGGATTGGCAACATCTATGCCGACGAAAGTCTTTGGCGCGCGCGCATTCACCCGCTAACGGCGGCCCGGCAATTATCCGGGAAGCAAGCACGATGCCTTCTCCAATCTATCCGTTCGATATTGAGGACCGCCATTAAAACACAGGGGACCGACAACGGTGACAATGTGGTTAAAGGCGGCATGTATCAGCCAAAGGTATACGGCAGAGACGGTCAACCCTGCCGAAGATGCCGCGCCACTATCACCAAACTTGTAGTCGGACAGCGAGGAACGCATATTTGCCCACGCTGTCAGCGGCGGGAAAATCTATAGCAGTCCTCAATAGAAACGGCGAAATAGAGCGCTCTACTTAACTTTCCCTAGTCCCCTCTCAAAGGCGTCGTTTTCGACCATAACGCCGAGAACTCCAAGGTTCCTATCGATAATTTTCATATCCGCTCGCAGTTGCTTGGCTACATCAGGGGTCATCCCCTTAAGAGCATCAGAGCCATAAGAGTTCAACGCCTCCCCTATAAGAGCGCGTAACTGCCCGCCAGAAAGTCCGAGATCTTCCTTAAGAGCCATGAGAGCCTCCACCTTCGAATATCCGGAAGCATGGGGATTCAATAGAACATGGGCCGCTCTCTTGACATGAGAACCGTGCTCGGCGTCCCGCTCAAGCTCCGCACTATCACGCTCCCCGCGCTCGAAGGCTCGCAGTTTCTTATCGACAGCAGACTGAATAGCGCTATTCTCCCACAATGCAACTCCGCCCCGGCCAAAGCGCTCATCCATTAACTTCATGGTTTGTTTCAAACGAAGAGCCGACTGCTTATCCACCACTTGGTCAAGAATTTCAGACTGGTGATCTTTTAGAACTCGTCCTAGAAATTCCCGCATCTGCTGCTTATTGAGCCCAAGCCCATCTTGAATCTGCGCCAGCATGTCCATCTTTGCTGACATGCCAATGTCAGAGCGGAGAAGAACCTCGGCTGCATGCGAGGCTCCTTCATTGATAACGGCAGCACGGTCATCACGTTGAGCTTGAGCAGCGGCATTGAGGACTTCCTTTTCCTTTTTATGAAGAGCGTTACGATATTCGCCAATTTCATTAAACCCAAAAACCCCGTTTCCATATTTCTTCTCGATAGCACGGAGCTCCTGTGTCAGCTGATTGATGGAGTCAGGCGTATGAGCGCCAGACAAGAACGAGTCCTTCTGCGAACTGTAAGCCGCACCGACGAGCTGGCGCATTTGATAATCGCTTAAGGCATACTCGCTGCGTACTTTCTCCAAAGCTTAAAGCCTATCTGGGGGCGTTAGATTTCGATTAGCGACAATCCCCTCTATTTCACGTGCAGGGGTCATTCTCGCAGGAGGAGCTTTTTGATCTCGCTGCGCTGCTTCTCGATCACCAGCTGGCACACTCGGTCCGCCGCCGAGGTCGATATCATTATTAAGACGATCCGGTCCTTTCCCTACAACTGCACCTGCTAACTGTCCGCTCATAAATATATCTCCTTGTGCGACACTACCGAGCCGCGCCCACTCCATTGGAAACGCTGGCATTCCTCGTTCATGCTATAACTTGGTTATGAATACCTTTCGGAGGATGATGCCTAATTTTTTTTAGTCGAAGATAGAGGGGGTCTGCCGCCCCCTCTCGGATGTGAGTGAACCGTTCAAGGATGTGAACCTCCTTGTTCTCTCGGCCGTCTCTCGAAATGGGGTCTGGCAGAGGGGGTTCGGTCGAGAGGACATAGTTTCCCCTGGTTAGTCGCCCTTGGCGACTTTCCTCAGCACGCTCAGAAGCGGATCTCGCCGGAACTCGTGGGCCGAACATACTGCGCGGAGCATTTCTGCAACGGTGGTACGCCCGGCACGAATGAGATCCAAGCAAGTCTGACCCATGCTCGACACTCCGCGCTGAAAGGCCATGGCAGCAAGAGACTCGTGCGTCACGTTAGGATCATAGATCATGGCGTGACGTTCTTCGTCGCTTGGCACCCACACCTCTACCACGGGAATCATGCCGACGTAGCCGCTGTTTCCACAGCGTTCGCAAAACGAGTCGCTACTAACCGAAGGATACCTGAACTCAAGGACTCCGGATGGAATGATGGTCTCACCCAGGAGTTCGTTCAGCTCATCGGCCGGATCATAGCTCTCGACACACACAGGACAGAGTTCCCGCACCAATCGCTGCGCCAGCACCGCCGACAGACAAGACGCCAGTGTCGGCGCCCCGATACCAAGCTCCCTGAGGCGGGGAAACGCGGTATAGCTATCGAGGGTGTGAAGCGTTGAGAGGAGCAAGTGCCCGGTGCGCGCCGCCTGCACGGCGCCGGCTGCTGTTTCTGGGTCGCGAATTTCGCCCACCAGAATGCAGTCGGGGTCCTGCCGCAAGAAAGACCTCTGAAGCACGGCAAAGGTGCGCCCAATTGCCTCGTCAACTTGGCACTGGTCCATGTTGTCAAAGCGAGCCTCAACGGGATCCTCGGCCGTTGAGATGTTGAGCGTGCCGTCATTGAGTTCCGCGAGCACACTATAAAGCGTGGTTGTCTTTCCAGAGCCGGTCGGACCGGTCACCAGAAGCATGCCATGCGGAGACTGAATGACAGACAGCAAGTCGGCGAGGGCTCGTTCAGGGAAACCGAGGTTACTCAAGCGGTAGTTAGCTGTGCTTCCCGACTTGAGGAGGCGTAACACCACTTTCTCGCCCCGATCCCGAATGACGGTCGGCACGGTAGCCACCCGCAGACTGATGTCATTCAGCAGGGCTCGATACTCCGCAGGAACGACATCCATGGGCTGCTGCGCTAACGTAATGCGGCCATCTTGCGGCAGTCGGTTCTCTGCGATGTTGAGCGCGGCGCAGGTCTTGATGACATTAACCAGCGCCGCCCCGGTTGTCGGTCTCAGGGTGTAGACCAACGTAAGGACGGACTGGCACCGCATCCGCACCACATAACGATCTGAGCGCGGTTCGATGTGAATGTCACTCGCCCCAAGCTCTGCGGCGCGATGCACAATTCGCGGAAAAACACCGCGCGCGCTAGCTTCGGGGTCAAGCTCGCGCAGCCGTTCGCGCCGCAGCTTGACGGCGGCCTCGCCCGGCTCGGCGAGTTCTTTGAGCTCCATGTAGCGGGTGCGAGAAACGAGCATGAAGAGCAAGTTCTCTAGCAAAATGCCAAGCTGCTCAAGTCGCGGCTTGACATAGTCGTCCATCAGCACCGAGATGCACTCGCGAGTGCGCTCATGTCCTTGCGCATCCTCTCCGGCCAGGGCGACCACCAATGAGTGGATGCCGCGGGGATTGGGATCGATGATGGGACAGGCGTCAAGTTCACGCGCGACAAGGAATGCGCGCCGCACGTCTACACCGGGAAGGTGGTGATGAATTTCATTCACCACATCGGTGTCGAGAAGCCAGCCCATTTCGGCCTCAAGCCGAAGCGCAGGAAGTCCTTTTGAAAGCTTCCCTCTGGCCGAGAGCTTATCCCGGAGGCCGCGTAAATCTGGAGCCGCGCCGCTGACGGCGCTGCCCACAGGAACGGGAACATCTGACATGAGACTCTCCTTTTCAGTAGGAGGTATTTGCGTCAGGGGAACATCCCCACGACTGAATCGTTCATTACCAACGCTGGCGGAAAGCTCCTTTCTTTGTTTTGAGATGCAAAGGTTCCGTAGCAAGAGCCGAACCGGTAAAATCCGGTCCGTACCATGCTCCGATTTATAGAGACGGTACCCGAGATGAACTGGGAAAGACCTCTCAGTTCAACCGTATCCGTGAATATATACTTGCGTCCAATCAAAATGCCCGCATTCTGATTGGCAGCGAGTACAACTGCTATTCAGGCAGCCGGTCGACATAACCTTTCCCTTGATAATAGGCGCCGTCATGACTCTAACCTAATACTTTTGGCGATTGACTGGGGACATTATTTCGGACACTGTTAGCCGGGATGTCTCACCACGAGGTGTAGTATCGCGGCGTGCCGCCAAGGATGGTCATTTTTTAGCAATAGTGCCATGCTCGAACCTCGGCTGTTGAGAAGTCCGGGTTAGTTCCGACTTGGCGCATGGTGCCCAATCTGGACAGTGCGGGGGTCACCCCCAAGATGTAGGAGACTACTTATGAAGCTTAACTATATTTCAGATGTTGCGGCCGCTCCAAAAGCTATCGGCCCCTACTCGCAGGCGGTAGAGGCTGGCGGCTTTTTGTTTATTTCCGGCCAGATTCCTCTTCATCCCCAAAGCGGCGAGATGCCTCACGGCATTGAAGCGCAAACGGAGCAGGTACTTTCTAACCTCAAGGCTATCTTGGAACACCGCGGCTTGAGCTTTCATAACGTGACAAAGACAACTATTTTTTTAATGGATCTCGGGCATTTTCAAACGGTCAATGGCATTTATGAACGGTGGCTTGGTTCGGCCCGACCTGCTCGTGCAACTGTTCAAGTAGCCGGGCTCCCCAAAGGCGCCTTGGTGGAAATTGAAATGATTGCGATGCAGTCAGTCTGAAAAAGTAGTAGCAGTAACAAGCAGATCTACTTCTCCTGCGATAAGCACCGTTGCTGTTCCGCCCGATTGCATCGCAACCGTAGTCCGCGCAAGTAATTTTCCGTCGCTTGCGCGCTGTACCTCAAGAACAGGGGCAGCGGAGCCAACCGGCAAAAAATTAGAATAGTGCCCATAGGCAATTTCTTCGCCAACTGGACTTCCATTAATAAAGACTCGAACACCGGCAGCCCCAAAAGCGGCATGCGCCACACGAAGCGCGCCCTTCCCTTCGGCAAAATCACCCAGAGAAGCAAGTTGAGCGGTGTCATTCTGCAGAGCGAATTGCAACGGAACATTCCCGTTCCCACCAAATACCAATACCGACCACTTCTCGCCCCTATGAAAATCAAAGGTGAAGCGAGAAAAAATCTCTTCCGGCCTCTGCCTTGCAGACAGAACCAACTCGTGAGGACCCTCATCAAGAGATACATACGGATCAACAATGGCAAAATGAAAAGTACCTAAGGGCAACTCTCCGGTGACAGCGACATCAATCGGCGCTTCATCAATGGCGCCGTGCAGCACACGAACCCCGGTGGAGGAAGATTTTCCAGAGCCACCGCCGCCACCGCAAGAGCACAGCAAGCAAACACCGGCCATGACAAAAGATAGTTTCAGTATGACCGCCTTCATACCGAGTCAGGCCTCACCACTATGGTAGCCGGATCTACTCCCAATGCCTGCGCCAAGAGAGCGGCGCCATCGGGAAGAAACACATCAATGCCCAGAAGGGCGGCAGCAACGGTCTGCGCTATCACGTCATACCCCTTGGAGTTCGGATGCAAGCCCTCCGGCAGATTATACAATTCACACTCGTCTGGATTCTGACAACTGGAGCGCCAGGCGCGCTCAATATCAGCGAGCGGAGCGCTATTGAGAGTAGCAAGTTCCCTGATTGACGCACTGTAGCCCGAAGTAAATGGACCGGCACCGGCGTGATTGCAACAACTTGGTGGAATCGTTAACAGCAACACCGCCTTACCCCGGTAACCTGCGATATTGAGCACGCGCTGAATCGCACGACGGAAATCGGTCGTATCGGCCTGGTGGATGGCGTCATTGCTCCCTTCTAATACGCAGACGACATCTGCTTGAGAGTCACTCAAAAGTTGAGCGACCCTTGCAACGCCGCCGGATAACAGCTCTTCACCGGGCATACCCGCATTTGAGGTCGCAACACCCAGCAGAGCGGCAAGCCGCGTCGGATACCCGCCGATTCCGAAACTACCGCTTACATCTTCCACAAATGCCCCAGGAGGGAATCCATCGCCCAGCCCTGAGGTGATACTGTCCCCAAAGGCAAGAATGGAAAGCTGGCCGTCGCCATTCTTATCCTGCAAGGAAGACTGTTCATCTGCCAATGCCGACATGACCGACATGCTCAAGCTAGCGCTCAGCCGCAGTATAACCATGAGCAAACGATGCCAACGCCTACCCATTCTCAGCTCCTCCCGAATTTTGATAGAGAGCTTCAATTTGCTCTCGATATCTCTTTACCACCTCTTTACGCTTCACTTTCATGGTAGGAGTGAGGAGTCCATTTTCCAGGGTCCACTCCTCACCCACTATGGCTATCCTTTTTATGCTTTCAAAGCTTGCTAGATGCTGGTTTATCTCCTGAACGTGCTTCCAAATAACTGTAAATAGCGCGTCCGCACTCGCCTCTGAATCTGCATCCGGCAGTTTTCCAAGCTCCGTCCACTTATGGACAGCTTCATGATCAACGCTCACGAGAGCCACGCAGTAAGGCTTCTCGTCGCCAAAAAGCAGCGCCTGGGACACGAGCGGAAATTCTTTAATCTTATTTTCAATCGCCTCCGGCGCGACCTTTTTTCCACCGGCAGTTACTATCAATTCCTTCTTGCGCCCCTCAATAAACAAGAACCCTTCGGCATCCACCCTGCCCAGATCCCCCGTATGAAACCAGCCCGACTCATCCCACGCTTGAGAAGTGGCGGTGGCACGTTGAAAATATCCGCGTGCTACATTGGGACCGCGAAAACAAATTTCCCCTTCCTGGGTGATCTTAATTTCAACATCGGCCGACAGCACCGGCCCGACACTGCCAATTTTCTTATGCCCAGACCGGTTCACATTGGTGGCAACACACGTTTCGGTAAGGCCATACCCTTCCAAAACCTCTATCTCCAATGCGTCAAAGAACTCATTGACGGCGGGCTGCAGTTTTGCTCCGCCCGACACAGCGTAGGCAAAGCAGCGACCAAAGAGAAGTTTTTTCACTTTGGCTCTCAAAAATCCAGTGGCCGTATAACAAACGCCAACGAGGAGCGAGGATCTCGCCCCTCGTTTCATAGTCACATAGCGCTCTCGAGCGGCCCATAGACAGAAGCGCAACAAAGCACCTTGGGGACCGGCTCCATGGGATCTATTGACTACTCCTTCTTGCATTTTCTCCAAAAGCCTTGGCACTACCGGAACGACAGTGGCGCTCCCTTCCTGTAGATCCTTTATCACCGATTGCTGGTTTATCTTAGAGCTGGTGGGATCGGCTATGGCAGGAAATTCAAGTTTGACCGGCGTAAGAAACCCCACATACCCCATGAGCTTAGCAAAGGAGTGCGCCAGCGGAAGAAAGAGCGCAATGGTTGAATTCTCGCGATAAATGCCCGACTCGTGGGCCTGGCGAATATTGGCCAGGTGGTTAGCATGTGTTTGCATAACGCCCTTGGGAGGCCCGGTGGTGCCGGACGTATAAACTAACGCGGCCATATCGTCCGGGGTCACGCTTCGCCAAGCGCTTAGTCCGTTAGCCTCTTCCTTACTCGTGTTCGAAAGCACCGCGCTCAAGGATGCCACCTCGCCGCCGGATGCCTCCTCTTCAAATACCACGACAGAATCAATGACCACGCACTGATGACACTCCGGCCTATCCTCAGTCGCCGGCATGAGTATCTCTTCCGATCGTAACCGCCGTAATTTCTCGACCTGTTCCTTGTTCTCTGCAAACACTATCCGAGCACCTGAGTCAAACAGGATATATCCGATCTCCTCATAGGTAAGAGAGGGGTATACCGACACGACAACTCCTCCGGCGGCAAGGATCCCCAGATCCGTCTCCATCCATTCCGGACGGGTATTGGAAATGATAGCGACTCGATCTCCGGGGGAAAGCCCGGCTCGAGTCAGAAACGCTCCAATCTTTCGCACGCGCTCTGCAACCGTCTGATAGGTAGTGTGCATTCTTGGACGAGAACCGGTCGCCTCTGGCTCCGGCAAGATCCGCGGCTGCACATACAGAACCTCGCCCCCAGAAGCCTGAGCACGCGCAAAAAAAGCCGCCGCCAGGTTGGACGTATCTAAAAGAATAGCCACGTAGTACTCTATACTGCCTCAGACTGCCCTTACCAAGAGGGTTCTTGAGCCTTTTGAGATTTTTGCCGATACTCGTTACATAGCGGTTTCAAAAATACTTTTGAGGCCGGTTCTATGAGAGATAGGTAGCGCATGGCAAACACTGATACTTCTCACGGATGGGAGCAGGCTCGAAGGATTGCCGATCTCGTTAATCCGGTGCCCAGCTCGATTACGACGTGCGTGCGCTTCCTCAAGTCCGATGCCGAAGGCGGCCTCGACCAGTGCAGCAAAACCAGCACCTTTGGGTTGCTCCGTTTCCTTAAGAGCCCCAGCTTTAAGTCTCCTCTCTATTATGCAGCTCTTACCTATCGAAAGAAGTCGGTGGAGCAGCATAGTCTTCTCACGGATCGTGACCTCATTAACGTATTTAAGCCGGCTGAGCTCATGATTCTTACTCCTCTCATATACCTGTATCGAAAGATTCGCCGGGGCTGTGATAGCCAAGAATTTACCCTGCTTGACGGACCGTTGCAGCGGGCTACCGACCTTGGGGGAATCGTCGGCCAGGTAATTCCGGGGATTGGATTTGGTCCCGGGGTGCTCGCGGGAGCCATCCGTTATTTGGGGCTTTCCATGCTCTTGGGAATTGATAAGCCCAACTTTATGAAATATCGGCGCAAGTTGAAATTGGATGGGACGGCATTTGACGTGAATGAAGAGGTCTCGCTTTGGGGAACTACGCATGTGCAAATTGCCTCGCTCTTGACTCAACCCATCGGTCTCGGCCAAGCATACGGCGATGGCATTGCGCGCGGATTGTTGCCGGCATTGTCAATCGACCAAAGCTTGCCCCCGCTGGCCCTCGCCTTTCAAGCTGCCTGTATTTGGACCGAATCGCTGATGCACACCTCAAAAGTCCCTCAGATGATGATGAAGGCGGAACATTACCCGTCTCAGGCGGATTTGCAGGACATGCTTGAACGCGCTGAGACGATTTACAACGAAGGCAGTCCGTACGAATGGCTGCATAGAGGTAAGGATGACATCGGTCGGGAGAAGACTCCGGCTCTCTATAGCGCCTCGGAGACGGCTAAGGAATCAGGTCTGGAAAGCACCGGTGACTCCGCGGCCGAAGACCTCATCGATCAAATAAATCCCGAGGATCTTGAAAAATTAGAGTAACCAGCTAGTATCCGCCGCTAATGGGCGTTGGTACCGTGTCACGCCCCTTATGCGGAGGCTGGAAAATGGCTGCTACGAACATACTTATTACCGGGGCGTGCGGAGAAGTTGGGCATTCGCTGATTGAAACCTTTGCCCTCCAAAAGGACGTGCATGTCGTCGGTCTTGACCTGAGACTTCCGCCAAGTCATCACGCGCCTAATGTTGAATTGCTCAGTGGAAATATTCTCGATGCAGCTCTCATGGAAGGCCTCTTTTCAAAGTACCGATTCTCACGAGTGTTTCACTTGGCAGCGGTACTCTCAAGCAGCGGAGAGCGAGACCCCTTCAACGCGCATCGGGTGAATGTTGAGGGCAGTCTTCAGCTCCTCAGACTCTCGCGAGAAGCTGGGTTAAATCGAGGATCCCCAACGACTTTTATCTTTCCGAGCACCATCGCCGTGTACGGCCTTCCTAGTTCTGAAACCAAGCGCGCAGCCGGCAAGGTATCTGAGCAGCAGTTTCTTTCGCCCATCACCATGTACGGAATAAACAAGCTGTATGTTGAGAATATGGGGCGTTATTTTTGTTCTCACTTCGGCCTGCTCCTTGGCGGCGAGGGGGCCGGTGATGCGATCGACTTCCGGTGCGTGAGATTCCCCGGCCTGCTTAGCGCTGACTCTGTCCCAAGCGGAGGCACCAGCGACTATGGACCCGAGATGATTCATGCCGCCGCCCAGGGCAAAGCTTATCACTGTTTCGTTCCGGCTGATGCAAGACTCCCTTTCTTGGCTATGCCTGACGCTGTGCAGTGCCTTCTCGATCTAGCGCAAGCGCCGCGCCAGAATATTAAGCAGTCTGTTTATAATATTAATGGATTTTCTATTTCAGCGGGTGAGATTCGGGAAAAAGTGCTTCAGGCATTTCCCAAGGCCAATATCGGCTTTGAGATTAACCAAGCCAGATATAAGATTGTGGAAAGCTGGCCGGCTGAGGTCGATGAATCTCCAGCATCGCGCGACTGGGGATGGAACCCACGCTATAGCAAGGACACCACCTTTAGCGAGTACCTCATTCCCCATATCAGGCGCCGTTATGAGAATAAGCCACAGCCATCGCCATCCTGCGGAAGTAAATCTATAGGGGCCTCGCATGTTTGATTCATCTCGTGAAATATATAGAGCTATTCTTGAAGAAATCTCGTCGGCCGGGCTCTACAAGCGCGAGCGTCTTATTGAGTCGCCTCAATCGTCCCATATCACGGTGGCTGGAAAGGAGGTTCTCAATTTTTGCGCTAACAATTACCTCGGGCTGGCCAATCACCCGGTCATAACGAGCGCCGCAAAGGAGGCTCTCGACCGCTTTGGTTTCGGCCTTTCATCGGTGCGGTTTATTTGCGGCACCCAGACCATTCACAAAGAATTGGAACAGAGCATAGCGTCATTTCTTGGATGCGAGGACGCTATCCTGTACAGCTCTTGCTTTGATGCCAACGGCGGTCTATTTGAAACCCTGTTGGACGAGAGTGACGCTATTGTCAGCGACAGTCTTAATCACGCTTCGATCATAGACGGCATTCGTCTCTGTAAAGCCAAACGCTACCGCTATGACCATGCGGACCTTCATCAGCTCAGAGAACACCTTCAAGACGCGCGAGCTTCAGGCGCGAAAAAAATCATGGTAGCAACCGACGGTGTCTTTTCGATGGATGGGGACATTGGCAAGCTGGCAGAGATAAACGCGCTGTGCAACGAATTCAGAGCGCTCTTCATGGTTGATGATAGCCATGCAACCGGCTTTTTTGGACCAACAGGCCGGGGCTCAATTGAGCACTGCGGCGTCATGGGCACCGTTGATATCATCACTTCGACTCTGGGGAAGGCGCTGGGGGGCGCTTCAGGCGGATTTACCGCCGGGCGCAAGGAGCTGATTGAATTACTAAGACAGCGAAGCCGCCCCTATCTCTTTAGCAACTCACTTGCTCCGGTCCTCGTGTGCGCCGGCATTGCCTGCCTCAAGTTCTTGCGTGAAGACACGGAACTGCGTGAAAAATTAAAAAGCAACACCGCCTATTTTCGGGAGTCTATTACATCTGCCGGGTATACCATCAAACCAGGCGTTCACCCGATTGTGCCTATTATGCTGGGAGATGCGCGCCTAGCAACGTCATTGGCCGAAGAAATGCTCAACCGCGGCATATACGTCATAGGGTTTTCCTTTCCGGTTGTTCCAAAAGGACAGGCGCGAATTCGAGTGCAAATCTCGGCTGCCCATAGCCGTTCTGACATTGACCAAGCAGTTGAGGCATTTCGAGAGGCAGGAAAGCGTGTGGGGTTATTTTAAGGCGAGGGCTTTCCCGGTCGTGACTGGTCCGGCTAGCTAGCCCAGACTTTTCTCCCCAGCCGAAGTCTGATGAGACATTATGGCTAAATGAATGCCCATCCGTGTGCATTTTTTGAGTCGCTCCAAACAGCTCGCAACGCTCGCTGTTTGCGCGGCCATCCTTTGCGGC
>CAZPBV010000021.1:10907-16941 GCA_964584675.1 uncultured Bdellovibrionales bacterium | reverse complement strand
TGAGGACAGCGATCGCCTGCATAGCTGGGGATACCTAAGAGAAAGCTAGGTCGGACTTCTCACCATTGAGTGAGAGGTTCGGAAGTCCTTCCTTTGCGCGACTGCCACAGTCGGTAAACCCGTAAATGAACGCAAAAGGAGCAAGTAAGTTTCTTCAGAACAAAATCTTACTGACCAGAAAAGTCCACCTTGTTAACCGATGTTTCCTGCCAACCGCGCATAGCATCAACTTCCATTTCAATAAGCAGGCGAGCATCAACAAGGCGAGCCACCTGAACAATCGAACTGGCGGGACGAATAGCTTCAAAAGCCTCCCGGTGAGCCTGCGCATAGGCATCCCAATTGGCAATTTGAGTCACGAACAATCTGGTCCGCACCACATGGTGCATCTCAAAACCAGCAGCCTGAAGAACGGCTCGAATTCGAGAAATGACGAACTTAGTTTGTTCATAGGGGTTTCCAACACCTACAACCTGACCATCCTCTGTTAATGCGGTAGTTCCCGAAACTACCAATAAGTCCCCAACTTGGACGGCCCGAGAGTAGCCCCGTAAGGGCTCAAAAGGAGAACGAGAAATAAAGTTAACACGATTTCGAGATGGCATGGTGTCTCTCACTTTTAGCTGATTCCTTGGTAATAGTTTGACAGAAATAGAGCCGGCCTGCTAGCGTTTCGAAAGATACTCTCAAAGAGGGTCTCGCTGAGGTAGGGGAAAACTATGCAACATCAACTATTTCGACACAGGGCCACTACTCTTCTGTATACATTACTCGTTCTTTCTTTATTCCTCACGGGATGTGGGTCAAGCAGCGATAATCAAGTTGCGCGACTTCGGTTCCTGCACGCATCCCCCGGGTCACCGGCTCTGGACATATTTGTTGACAGTCTCATTGTGCTGACCCAGTTTAATTATGCCGAGGCTTCCACCTACTTACAGATTGATGAAGGAACCCGACAAATTAGCGTCAACAGCGCTGGAACAACTCAGCCGTTGATAGATCTTTCTCTTAACCTCAAAGACGGGACTGATTATACACTATTAATTGCCAATAGTGCCCCTCACGTTGAAGGGGTGCTCATTGAAGACAGTAACGTAGAACCAAAATTTGGCGAAATGAAAATCCGCTTTGTCAACTCGGCTCCATCAGCGCCCGATCTGGATGTCTACATTACCAATCAAAATGATGATCTAGCGGGCGCAATTTCAAATTTTTCGAATCTCTCCTTTGGACAGTCTTCAGAATACCAGGGACTTGATGAGGGAGAGTATCGCATTCGATTTACTCAAGCAGGAACCAAGACAGTGCTGATCGATAGCGGTGGAATTAGATTTGACGCGGGGCAAATCCGTACCTTAGTCGCTTTAGACTCCGCCGGAGGCGGGGGCCCCTATCGGGCAATATTATTGGCTGACAGAAAAGACTAGATCCTCCGAATATGTGCGTAGAGGCCTGGGTCTAAGGCTTTTGACGAGCATTTTGCGGTAGAACAAGGTGGCTTACTCTTTGGAAACAGTCTGCAATGCTGCCGCAACTTTCTCAGTGAGAGTCTGAGCCGTAAACGGCTTTACCACATATTCGGTAACTCCCGAACGAAGCGCTTCTACAATATTTTCCTTATATGCTTCGGCGGTAAGCATCACAAACGGAATGCGCTTCAGGGCTCGATCGCTTCGAATAGTGCGCAGCACCTCTAATCCGCTCATTCCCGGCATATTCCAATCACATACAACGAGTTGAATTTCGTTATTCTTCATTATTTCCAATGCTTCCTGCCCACTTTCCGCCAAGAACAGGGTAGAATATCCGGACTGTCTCAAAATCGACCGCACCATTTCGCGGGTAAGGCCATGATCATCAATGATAAGAATTGCCATATCCGCCGCTTGAACCATAACAACCAAACACTCTCGGGATAAAAACTATTGAGTCTTCACATCGTACACAAATTGTACCTGCTTTTCTACGTCAGGATGCAATGAATAGTTCATCGGACAAGTTAAGGCAGCCCGCTCGATAATTTGGCGTTCCTCATCAAGCAATGCCTCAGGCAGGCGAATAACTATTTCCAACCGAGCGATACGCCGAGGACTGGACGACATATGTTTCTTAACGGAACCGCACATGCCAACAACTGAAATTTGCCGCGCGGCAGCGGCTAATGCCACAAGTGTTATCATGCACGAAACCACACTGGCCGCGCCAAGATCAGTGGGAGAAAACGAACTGCCATCACCCTGATTATCGACTGGTGGTACCGTATATATCTCACACCCGGAAGGACCATGGACAAGCCGAACCTTTTTATCACCAAGATACTGGGCCGAAATCATTACTGACATAGAAGTCTTTGTATGGTTGAGCAGAATGAGCGGATGCCCCATTGGCTCCGTCGATTCTTATTATCCCTTAATTTTCGCCGCCTCCACCATTTTGGAGTTGAGAGAGACCACTGTTTTTGCCATATCCTCAACCATTTTTTGGACCGTCAAGGGTCGGGTGAGAGCTAAGTCCAAAAATTTATCCTTATGTAAACCAAGCGCCAAACAGTCGCAGCGAGCAACCACGGATGCAGTTCTTGGCGCGCCTCCCAAGGCAGCCAAAGCGCCAAAAATCTCCCCCTCCCCTATTTCTCCGACTTTTACTTCGTCCACAAATACGTCAGCATGCCCCTCCAGGAGCGTAAAAACATGATTCCCCTGCTCTCCCTGGATAATGATCCGTTCACCCGGAGCATATCCTCGAATATCGGGCTGCGAAGAATCCTCTCCTCGAAGCTGATCCGATAAGCCGACTAAAACCAAATTCCAACTGGTAGTAAGGTACTCGGTCCACTTATCAAACAGCTCGGGTTTTGAAAGCACCTTTTCACGCACTTGGGCGAAGTCATAGATATCAACCTTGACGGCAAAATCAGTATGCAGACCCAAAGGAGAAGCTGTCAGGGCAGGAGTTAGCCCTAGAATTTCGCCTTCTTCCAAGTAAAATAAGGTTCGTCCGCTACGTTGGCACGCAACAGCTCCTTCGCTCAGCCGATAGAGATGTCCTTCCGCTAAAGCTATTTCCTTCTGACCGGAAACGGTCGCTCGCTCTTCAAGGGCGGTAAAATGAGCAAAGAGCTCCATTCCAAGCTCTCGCACCCGCCTATTGAGCGAATCAAATGCTGGGCTCGATTCAGATAATAGTCGCACTAACGAGCACTCTACCAAGCACTTGTCGCTATGGGCAATATCGCCTTTACTGCGTGCAACGGCCGTACAAACCAGGCAAATTCCTTGGCGGCGAGTATAGAATGACACTTTGCGTGATTTGGCGGTACCATTAAGATAAGGGGTATGTTTGTTCCCTTTGAACTTTCTCCCCGCCTCCGGGACCTGGCCCAAGAAAATCGCAAACTCTCGGCCCAGTTTCGAAAAATCGTAGCGGGGCCTGTCACAAGATCTTCTCGCGCCGAGGGTGAGCCTATTTTTCAGTCACCGGCATCAAGTTGGTGCATGCTTGAGCACGGCTTTGCTGCCGCGACGTACCTGGGAAAAATTTGTGCCTTTTTCGAACCAGGAGATACGCTATTCCATAAATCCGAGAACGACTCAACTATCAAACTTCAAGCTTTTAGTGCCATTGAGATAGCTCTCATGAACAAAGAGTCGGTGACTCCTAACGATAGGGCTTCACTGATAGACCCGCTCGCGGTTAATACTCATGAACTTCTGGAAGAAGCAAAACGCCTCATCGATAGTATCCGGCTTACAGATAAATGGTCTTTTCACTTTGTAACTGTCGGGGCTCCCATAATTATTGAAGATACTGAGCCGGAGGATGTCTATATCATGCTTGCGGGATCTGCAAGAGTATATGTGAAAGATGCCATTGTCGGATCGGTTTTATCCGGGGAAATATTTGGTGCCATGGCGGCAAGCCTTAGTTCGCGGCGCACCGCATCCGTAATCGCAAAGGAACCCTGTGTTGTTGCGGCCTTACCCAAGGGATGTTTTTTCGAGCTTGCGCGCACTTACCCCCAAACTATGTTAAAATTAATTGAGGATATGGCCCGGATTATTGTGCACCTCAACGAAAAAATTGCGGCAATGAGCGTATAGAGTATGGGTACAAAAATGAGAAGCTCCTTAGTTCTACTCATGGGTATCATATTTTTTTTCGAGAATCATTGGGCTAACGCCCAGTCATTCCGCTATATTGATAAGGCAGGGAATATTTTTTGGGTGGACTCGCCTGAGGACATTCCCCCTGAATACCGTAATCAGGTAGTGAAGCCCAGCCCGACTCCGGCGCTTTCAATGAAGCAGTTTCGGCAAGCCGAGGCTGAGAAGCGGCGTCTCGAAAAGCAAAAAGAGATGGAGGAAAGGATCAAACAAAAGAAAAAACATCAACAGGAGAAAGAGCGCCTAAGAAGGCAGAAGGAGAAGGAAAAGCAATTAAAGCAAAATGGCGCCGAAGAAGCGCCGGGCCCTTCGGCTGCTCACCAACGCACTGATATGACGCATACCACTTATCAAAATCCTGGCACCTCGCGTGAGTTGGAAGACCAGCCGGAGCAAGAGCAATAAAATCGATACCCGTCTTGTCTTAAACCTCAGTATCGCCGATCAAATCCAAACTCGTACCGATACAAACGGCCCTTTCGAAATAGGTAGCGACCTTCATACCGCTGTCTCTTATAATGCTGAAGAAAGGCCGAACTCATGTTGCTATCAATTGAATAACATAGGGTGATTTCGCCGCTCTTGCTCTCGGTTCGATAGTTATCACCGAATATTTCAATCAGCTCGTTAATGGACATGCCGAGTCTAACGCCGCGATATGAAATAAAATGCTGAGGAGACAATGAACAGATACTCTCCTTCACAGCACCGTCTTCACCCGCAGTATCTCGCAAAAAAACATGAAATTCCTGAAATGAATTAAAGGGCGAGTTGGGATGATGAAACAGATCCAAAATTTCTGACGAGTCTCGACTATGACACCTCAAAAAAGACAGGCTCTTCTCCTCGATCTTCGCGGTAATGTCCTTCCCTAACACCTGCTCGGTGGTCATACGATTATTGATCAGAATCTCATTCATTCCGAGATCGACTTCTTGCGGATACATATTAGGAAGGGCTTGCCCAAAAATTATAGGATGTGGCGACGCGCGCACTTCACTTCGCCATATCAGCGCCACAGCCAAAGCAACAAAGAGACTTCGAACAGCGATCATCCTCCCTCACTTGCCAACGTCAGATGAAAACTAAAGGTACTTCCTTTTCCGGGAGTGCTTTCAACTTCCACCGACGAACCATGCGCGCTTACAATCGCCTGCGCCGATGAAAGCCCCAATCCAAGGCCGCAAGAGCCAAATTGGTGCTCCCCGGAACTGTGCTGGAGAGCTGACTGCACCTCATAGAATTTCTTAAAGATGAGAGGAATCTGGTCTTTCTCAATACCAATTCCAGTGTCAGATACCGAAACCCGCACCATGCCTGTCCTTACCTTAGCCGATAGCAGAATGTGTCCACTATCGGGAGTAAAGCGAACCGCGTTAGCAACAAGATTGCTAACGGCGACCAAGAGCAACCCAGCGTCACCTTTAACCATCAGGACAGAGGCAGGAAATTGGACTTCCAAAGTTAGTTTTCGTTCAAACGCCGCTGTCTCAAAGGACTCCATCACCTGCCGAAGCACCGATACAAGATCGATGTTATCTAGATGCAGAGGGACTGCTCGAACGTCCTCGGCGACACTGGAATTCTTGATACTCTCAGCAATCTTAATCAGCCGTGCCACCCCGTTCTTAAGAGTTTGAGCCATACGCGCCATCGACGCCGTGTCCGCCAGCGTTCCAGAAGAAATTAACTCCGCAGACGTTTGAATAACATTGAGGGGCGTCTTTAGCTCGTGGTTCAAAATCATGATCATTTCATTCTTGCGCTTATCAAGGGTTTCCAGCGCTCTTGTACGTTCCTGTAGTCGCTCATACAATCGGGCGTTCTCAATAGCCACCGATACTTGAAGCGCAAATCGTTCTACAAAACTC
>CAZPBV010000021.1:8958-10897 GCA_964584675.1 uncultured Bdellovibrionales bacterium | reverse complement strand
AGAAGTGAATGCCGCGCCGTCTCTGCGATTGAGTACTTGCAACGCTCCAATGATATCATCTCCTCGTACAAGAAGCGGCACACAGATTATCTCCTTCGTCTTGAACCCACTTTCTTGGTCAATTTGACCGAAGAATCTGTTATCCTTGGTGGCATCCGGAACCCAAGCAGTTCGCATATTACCAATTACCCAACCGACCACACCACGATCGCTCGGCATGCGCGCGCCCTCAAGCCTATCTTCTTCCCCGCCCTGTAAAGCCCAAAAAGTAAGTTCGGCCCCAGACTCTTCAAGTAAAAATACAGTGGCTGCTTCAGCCTGTAATGTCTGTTTAAGATGTTCGATGGCAATTTTAATTACCCGCCGTACTTCAAGCGAAGAATTAAGCAGTAAGGGCAACTTTGCTATTACCTCTACATGCTCAGGGTTGAGGTCGGCCAGGGTAGATGAAGAGGGTATATGTTCCATACTCGCTAATAACTCTCGTAATTTTCTTAAATTCTCGTCTTTTTTTGACTGCCTCAAGCTCCGTGCAGCCGGGGTTAGCCAGCGATGATTACGAAGCAGATCGAATGTGCCTCTTAAGAAATCCGTCTTAGCCATTCCAACTTCCCGCCGCTGAAGTTCGCCGCGAATGAAGAAATCCTCTCGTCCAAAATTACTGAGATCCCCATCCAGAAGATAGCAGGATAATTCATGTGAAGGCCTTTGTCGCAGTCCGACCGGAGACAAAATGAGGTGTGTATCCAGAATCATCATCTCTACAAGCTCAATGTTCTCCTCGCTAAACATCTCATTACCCTTTGCTGAAAATTCCGCCATCGCTTCTCGCGCAAGTCGAGCGCCTATCGCCTCGTTTTCTGTCAAGCGTTCTATGTAACCGGTATCATGAAAGGCCGCCGCAATTCCCAATAATTTGGTAGCCGCTTGATCGATATCGTCGACCATCGCGAAGAGCATTGTCTCGAACAAAACGTCTTCAGTATGGTCTCGAGTATGATAATACAGGTTAGCGGGAAGATGTTTATCGAGAAGAGAAAAAGCTCTCTGAACAATCGGAAGCTTACGGACCTCGGCAGTGAGACCACGCGCATTCGCCAAAATTACTTGCGCAAGTGCTTCCATGCTCATGATTCTATTATCGTCCCACTATCTCACACATATCATACAGAAGAACATTAAAAATATCCGAAAGTTCCCTGGACCGACAACATTATACTGGCCGTCCCTGGCGCTTTCTTCTCGGCACTTTCCTCTCAGTACTTTCACTGACGGCCAGTGCACGTTTCTATTTCTCAATCAAATTCCACACCGGGGTCCAGTCCGAAGCTTTTCTCTCAAGATCTCGTTGAATTCGACTCACATACAATCGCGCTACCGGATCTCTCGCAACGAGTCCAAAAAGGGTCATCGCTTCCTTCAAATGACCGTTGTCGAATTCTCGTTGAGCGGCCTGATATTGAGCAAGCAATTCGGCATCAAAAGACTCGCGCGGCTCATAGACCGAGACTGCCTCCTTTCTTCCAAGAACTCGCAAACGCGCAACCCGACGAGCCGGTATAGCGCCACGGGTTAACTCGTAGGTGCGTTCGGCCATGAGTATGGAAGTTCCAAAATACTTATTTGCCCCTTCAAGTCGTGATGCAAGGTTTGCCGCATCTCCCACAACCGTGTAGTTAAAACGATTTCGCGAGCCGAAATTGCCGACGCTCACAAATCCGGTGTTGAGTCCTATGCGAGCTTTCAAGGCGACGCCGTACTCTTGGCCAAAATGATCTTTTAAATCATCCAACTTTCGTTGGCACTGCAACGCCGCGCGAACGGCTTTGATTGCGTGTTCGCCGTCCCGAATGGGGGCATTCCAAAAGGCAACCACCGCATCCCCAACATATTTGTCAACCGTTCCCCCATTTTGAAGAATGATATCCGTCATGGCTGT
>CAZPBV010000021.1:0-8948 GCA_964584675.1 uncultured Bdellovibrionales bacterium | reverse complement strand
CTGTCAAATAGGTGTTTAAGAGCGCCACCAATCTTGAAGCCTCCAACGTTTCCGATAATGAAGTAAATCCAGCGATATCACTAAAATACATGGTAAGCTCTCTTCTTTCCCCGCCGAGAGAAAGCAGTTGAGGATTCTGTACAATTTGATCCACAACGCTGGGGGCCACGTAAAAACGAAACGCTGAACGAATAAATCGATGCTGACGCCCCTCAAGCATGTACTGCAGCCCAAGAGCAGAACTAAATGATAAAATGATACCAAGACAGGGCACAAACATCGGGATCCAGATGCCTCCGTAAGCGCACCCAACTCCCGCTCCTAGGAGGCCGAGTGCGCACGTACAGGCAGCCAACACTTGTAATCGCATCGAACGCAAGAAAAGCGTTAAAGCAGCGACCATCATAACAAGAAGCACGCAAATTGCTACGTCAACCCCAAAAGGAGTTCGTGAAATGAATCTTCCGGACAATAGATTCTCCAAGGCCGTCGCATTAAACTCAACTCCCGGAAAAGTTTCTGAGACCGGTGTAACACGAAGATCCAACAACCCGGGTGCGCTCATCCCCAAAAAGACATACTTATTCCTAAATGTATCCAAAGAAATCAGTGGTTCAACGCCGGCTTCTAAATTCTTAAGACTTTGCCAAACATTCGCAAATGGCACCGTTGGAATAGCACCCTGGCCGCCCGCAAATCGCAAACTCAATCGTCCTTCACTATCAAGATAAGAGGGAATATGAATGGAAGAGCTATCACCTGCCGCCGCAAAGAGTGCGAAGGGCAAGGAAAGGACGGGGACTTGCCTCACCACAGCGCCTGGAACGATGTGCCTATATATCTTATCCTCATCGGGTCGAGCAGCGACGTTACCCAATGCTCTGGCTGATTGCAGAAGCGGTGTGATAGGAAGAAGCGCGCTATCATAGGAGACTACATTCTTTCCAAGAAAGGCGTTCCTAAATTTGTTCTCTTGAAATAAGGCATGCTGCTTGGTCGCAAAGATATTCCAACGTTCGTCGTTATCCTTAGCTGGAGTGCTTGTCTGAGTTGAAACTGCAACGACAACAGGTACTTCTCCCTTCATCGAGGCAGCAAACTCGATATCATCCCCGGTCGATTCAAATGCGGCCCCCTCTCCCACCGCAAAGAATTGATCTTCAGTAAATAACACATCGATCGCCAAGCCCTTTGCATGCGCACGTTTTAAAAACTCTATCGCGGCAACATACAAGCCTCGTGGCCAAGGCCAAAAGAACTTTTCAGTGTTGGCAATAAAATCAAGAGACGCTTGGTCAATATCAATTATTCTGATTTGATCCGTTTGTGATGACGGACTCGCTATCATACGGAGGCGAACATCCCATGTACTATTTTCAAAACTATTGATGAGAGGCAGGCGGAGCAGAATTCCGCACAGAGCCGCCACGACAATAGAAATAGCCATGAATCCAAGCCCTTTCTGTTGTCCGGTCCGCCGTCCAATAGCATGAGATCTTGAGTGCGGACTTTCAGCCGACCGTTCAATAGCCTCGCTCATGAGTGGGTCATGACAAGGTCTTGGTGTTTAGCTTGAAACGACTCAATCGGACTATACGGTCGGGGAGGGCTGCCTGCGGTACATTGTTACGTTCTTTTAGATTATCCACTCTATCTTCCGCGTCAGGATGGGTTGAAAACCATCCCCCGTTTATTGAAATACCGTGAAGTTTTTCAAGCACCTCAATGAGCGCTAAGGGATCAAAGTGTGCGCGCTGTAACAAGTCATAAGCGTACTGATCGGCCTCATACTCCTGGCTTCGCGAGTACCCTTTGGTAATGAGAGTATCGACGACATCTGTCACACTGTCGCCAAAAATTGACGTAACCTCGGAAACACCATAGCCGCCTTGAGAAATAGCAACCTCTTTCCCAAGGTTAAGAAGTGCTTTACTCATATTTGACTGAGAAATCGCCTTTGTTCCATGCCCTAAAACTATATGTCCAATCTCGTGCGCAAGAACCGCCGCCAACATGTCTTCGTCCGTTAACAGTTGAAGAAAGCCCCGAGAGACAAAAACAAAGCCCCCGGGGGTCGACAGAGCATTAACCTCGTCGCTATCCAACACTGCAAAATGGTACCCTTTGAAGAGATCTGGCTTATCAGAATACTGCGCCAGCACGAGCCCAACCGCATTGAGATATCCCTGGATGCGAGGCTGTCCACGAAGGGGCGGATACATGCCCAAAATATGAGCAGAGACGCTGCGACCCAAAAAGTATTCATTCTCGGCAGTCAGTGACTGAGACGATTTTTGAAGTGTCTCTCCGGCTCCGATAAGGGCATCGGCCTCATTTTGCGAGACATAACCCGTAGAACTGAGGGCAAGGCTGGCAAGGTTTCGAGCGCCATCGGCGCACCCACCGAGAACAAAAACGCACCCTGGTACCAGGAAACGACCGATGGCCCCAAAAATATTATTGAGAATACTTCTGCCGAGAGAAAATTTTTTTTGAGCTCTCATCCCAGTAGCTTACCTTTCTTGGCAAAAGATTGAATACTCTCGATTGGTTTATAAGTTTCAACCGTATCGACAAAAGAAAAATCCAGGGCCGGATTCTCCCTCTTATACTCACCCTCAATGCGACTGCTAAACCCTTTTCCAGCGAGCACAACCTGGCTGGTCGAAGACGCCACAGGCTTCGCCTGAGCACTGCCCTTGACCTCGATGCGGCGGGAAGTAATAGCTGAAACATGAACAAACCCAATTTGACCTCGCGAGGTTTTAACTCTTACCCACTGACCATGCTGCCCGGCCCCAGAATTACCGCCCGAGCTTTCAAGCAGTGACAACTCGTCTTCATATGCAGCGTCTGTGACCTTAGGGGCCCATGGACTAGGAGACGAACGTATAACAGTGCTTGATACCTGCACCTGCACCCAGTCAACAGCAACAGCTCTTTTTGGGCAAACAAACCCAAACGTTACAAAAAGAATGGCTGCAAAGATTCTAGAAGAACTCATTTGAATTTTCTTAGAAGTGGTTTAATAAATACCCTCTGGTTCTGCATTAAGAGTACCGATGAAACCTTGGCTAAAGACTAGCACATTAAATTTTGAAAGGTCTATAATTCTTTGCTAGGAGGAGAACTCCAAAATCAGTGCGCAGCTCCCCGAGCTTTTGTAACTAATTTGACCGGTATCTAGAACAGCTTTTATGTCTCAACGTGATGGTGCCCGCATACTCATGATCGACGATGACGCATCGTTTAAAAAATTGGTCGAAATGCGTCTCAAATCGTTCATCACCAACCTCTCTTTTGCATCTTACGGATCGCTCGCCGAAGCCCGCGCCGTCCTCACTTCATCTTCCGATGATTTGTTTGATCTTGTTATTTTAGATGAACATCTTCCAGACGGGCGCGGAGCTGAGTTTATGGCTGAAGGATGGTTTCAAAATTTAGCAGTGCTGTCAGTTAGCTCCGATCCAGCTCCTGAAATCCCAGGCCGAACCTTACAAGCGGGAGCAACATATTTCTTAAGTAAAACGAGTATTAGTGAACCTCTTTTTCACCCCCTCGTTATGGGAATAATCGATGGTAACAAATTACGACGCGAATTACTTCGATCAAAACTCAATGAAACCATCATGAGCACCGTAAAGACACTTGTCAGCACACTTAAGCATGAGATTAACAATCCCCTCGGTGCAGTGTTAGGAGCGGCATACCTGTTGAGAAATCACCCCGGCTCATCAAAGGAGCAAAGAGAAGCTGCCGAGCTTGTGGAAGCGAGTGGAAAACGCATCAAGCATGTTCTTGAACAATTAAGCTCGGCAATAGCGGTCGAGTCTGTCAGAAAATCAGATCAAAAAGTATTTCATATTCCCGGTGACTCCCCTTGGGAAGAACAGCCGAAAAGCGACGACAAACCAGTGGAAGAAGAAAAATAGTGGAATTACTGCTGCTGCACATTAGTAAAAGGCATAATTCCCAGCTGCTGCGCACGCTTTATTGCTTTTGCCACTTTGCGCTGATTGTAAGCGCTCAACCCAGTCAGGCGGCGTGAAAGTATCTTTCCTCGCTCACTCAGAAATCTTGATAAAACGGCTGTATCTCGATAATCAACAGTTTTGTTCGGATCCTCCATGAAAGGATCAAGCTTCTTCTTGCGCCGAAAAAGCTGCATACGCTGAATCGGAGGTAGGGGCTCAAATCGTCGTCCCCCGCCTTCTCCGCCGGCTCCCTCTCCATCTCCAGAAGAGGAACCGCCGCCCTTCCCGCGGTCTTCGACTACCTTAATGGGCCGACCATTGACCACCTTGTTATTGAGTTGTTCAATAGCCCGTGAAGCATCCTCCTCGCTTTCCATTTCTACAAAGGCAAACCCCTTTGATCGCTTGGTCTCACGGTCCGTCGCAATAACGGCACTCACCAAAGAGCCTATTTCTAAAAAAAGGTTCCGTAGGGTATCAGTATCAATTTCAAAATCCAAATTGCTAACAAAAAGCTTTTTTCCCATGAGAATTTCCCAAATTTAAGCCTTGAAACTTAACTATTTGCCCCAAAGCAGAATACCTAACCACTTGAAATTACTAAGCTAGGCCCAAGTCTCTATACAGAGAGTTGAGAGTATGACAACGTCAAATATAAGTCAAACAGGCAGTTACCTCACCGTCAGGTACACAAACACCGACTCATTTTTTTGTATTGACCGAATTACTTTAAGTAAGTAATAGCTTTAGTGATGTTAAACTTAAGGATGTTTTGCTCCGGTATGTAGATTCGCATGGAGCAATAACAAAAAGGATGCCGCTAGCCGGAGATATCGATGGTTAGCTTTTCTTTAATGCCTTTCGGTTTACCATCCTCAAGATGTTTTTGAGCATCAAGCACAAACGCTTTCTGTTTCTTGGTTTCAAACTTGTCTGTTCGAATTTTGCAATCGTCATTTATTTTTGTCCTAGGGTAGTGGGAGCAATTCTGTTAGAGGGGAGCATCAAGTATGAGTAATTCGTCTGCGGCTAATAGGTTTTATCCAGAGCGCGAAGAAGATTTAGAGGCGGCATCGCCTGTTAAGGCGGAGCGCAATTTGCTTGCCGCTGTTTTGGCGCGAGCAATCTGCGATGCTTTTGGAACAGCCCACTGCGAACGCCATATCGTTCGTAGTGCCCGCCAATGGTTGTTTGGCAAGCTTACGCCCAAGAAGGCATTTAGTTTCGCCTGGGTGGCCCTCCATCTCGATCTTGACCCTATCGCTTTACAAGATAGCCTGAGAAGCTACGAAAAGAAGCCCGATGAACTCCAGGAGCGCCTGACATTGTTGCGATAGGACGATAGCAACAGATCGGGCAAGTATAATAATAATGCTTAGCTTGTAATGTCCTCCGATAAAATGCAGGGGATATTTTCCAAATTCATCTCCATGTCGTAACATTCTTATGTTTTGAACGACTCAGTACATAAGGATTTGCCCGTTTCAAGTTGCCGCACCTGGAACCGACGTCTAGTAATGGTTGTCGCGTTTTTCTGGTGCTCATTGGCATTTTTCTTATTGAGGGATGTTATAACTTCGGGCAATTGGCGTGGTTTTGCCTTTTCTTTGATTCATGTGACTATTGTCGCATGCGCCACTGTATATTCCCTTAGGCAGACATCATGAATGCTGAATCGAGTCGTCTCCTTGAGGACCACACCCGGAAAAAGAACTGGAAGCGCTGGGGCCCTTATCTTTCTGAAAGGCAATGGGGTACCGTTCGAGAAGATTATTCTCCTGATGGAGCATGTTGGGATTATTTTACACATGATCATTCCCGAAGCCGGGCTTACCGTTGGGGCGAAGATGGTTTACTTGGCATAACGGATCGTGAATGTCGTCTCTGTTTTTCGTTTGCATTTTGGAACGAAAAAGATCCCATTCTCAAAGAGCGCCTTTTTGGAGTCACCGGTAGTGAGGGGAATCATGGAGAAGATGTTAAGGAGTGCTATTACTATCTGGACGCACTTCCAACATATTCCTACTGCAAGTCACTCTACAAGTACCCGCAAGGCGAATTTCCGTATGGTTGGCTGGCCCATGAAAATCGCTGTCGCACACGCGAGCAATCTGAGTTTGAACTCATTGACACTGGAATATTCGATCTCCACCATTACTTTGATATTTTTGCAGAATACGCAAAGAACTCCCCCAACGATATTCTCATTCGATTAACAGTTTTTAATCGTGGGCCGGTCCCGGCCCCGCTCCACATTCTCCCGACTCTTTGGTTTAGAAATAATTGGTCGTGGGGAAGAATTGGAGAAGGCTATGTTGTCGAAGAACCGCTTCTCACCCTTGAAAACGATCTTCTTTTTCGCACCAATCACGAGAGCCTGGAACCCTTTAGCTTAGCCTTGAACGCCCCGGTTGCAGGCACTTCGGTTACTCCCCTGTTTACCAAGAACGAAACCAATATCCTGAGGCTTTTTAACAGTCCGATTGCCAATCCCTATGTCAAAGACTCGTTTCACTCTTATATTATTCATGGCGACAAAGCGGCAGTAAATCCCAATTGCAGGGGCACGAAAGCCGCATTTTACTCACGCTACATGATTGAGCCTTCCCAGAACATCACGCTTCAATTGCGACTTTTCAATGATGCTGAAAAGCCTCAACAACTATTCGGTAAGGACTTCGACCAACTTTTTGAGCATCGCCGCATGGAGGGAGACGAATTCTATGATTCGGCTGTTCCGCATCAGAGTACCCGCGACGAGGCGCAGATCGCCCGCCAGGCTTATGCTGGACTGCTGCATAGTAAACAATTCTATTACTACGCCGTGCGCGAATGGCATACCGGAGATCCTACACAACCTTCTCCTGCAGTTGGTCGCTCGGGGGGACGTAATCGCGGGTGGGAGCACCTATACAATCGTGATATTATTTCGATGCCCGACAAGTGGGAGTACCCCTGGTATGCCGCCTGGGACCTTGCTTTCCACATGATTCCCTTTTCAAGGATAGATCCGGATTTTGCAAAACAACAGCTCATCTTATTACTCCGCGAGTGGTACATGCATCCAAACGGGCAGATTCCCGCCTATGAATTTGCCTTTAGTGATGTGAACCCTCCGGTTCATGCATGGGCTTGTTGGCGCGTGTATAAGATCACTGCCCCAAAGGGAAAGCGTGACCGGCTTTTCCTTGCACGGGTGTTCCAGAAACTTCTCATTAACTTTACCTGGTGGGTCAATCGAAAAGACGTCGGTGGAAATAACTTGTTTTCAGGGGGATTTCTCGGGTTAGACAATATCGGGGTGTTTGATCGTGGACAGCCGGTGCCGGGAGGCGGCCATCTTGAGCAAGCGGATGGGACCGCGTGGATGGCTTTTTTTTGCGGTACCATGCTGTCCATGGCACTTGAGTTAGCGAGCGAGGACCCTGCGTATGAGGACGTAGCGTCAAAGTTCTTTGAACACTTCATTGCAATCACTGATGCCATCAATACCTTTGGTGGAACCGGGCTTTGGGATGAGAAGGACGGTTTCTATTATGACCAGCTGCGGATTGATGAAAAGGCAGTGCCTCTCCGCGTTCGCTCGCTTGTGGGCATTATTCCACTTCTGGCAGTGGAAGTTTTAGAAGACGATGTAATCGAGCGCCTCCCAGAATTTAAGAAGCGCATGCAATGGTTTATTAAACATCGCTTCGATTTGGCTCGCCACATCTCTTACATGGAACCGAGCGGGGAAAAAGAGCACGGTCATAGGCTACTGGCAGTTCCTTCACGACAAAGGCTTGAGCGCTTGCTTCATTATATATTGGATGAAAACGAATTTCTCTCAACCTATGGTATTAGGTCCTTATCCAAAATTCATGCTTCAAAGCCCTTTGTATTCTCTGTTGACTCACATCAAAAATTTCAGGTGAATTATGTTCCGGGAGAGTCAAATACCACCCTCTTTGGCGGAAATTCCAATTGGCGCGGCCCGGTGTGGTTTCCAATTAATTACCTTTTAATCGAGGCCCTCGAGCGCTACCATCACTTTTATGGTGAGAATTTTTTGGTGGAGTTCCCTACTGGTTCCGGTAGAAAACTCAATTTAAAACAAGTGGCGGGTGAAATCGCGCGGCGGCATGTAGATATTTTCCGGGCAGATGCGCAGTGCCGGCGTCCTTGTCATGGAGACGATGCCCGTTACTCTTCCGACCCCCATTGGAAAGATTTGATTCTTTTTTACGAATATTTTCATGGCGACACGGCCAAGGGGCACGGCGCCAGTCACCAAACCGGATGGACCGCACTGGTGACACGGTGCATCGAGCGGTTATATTGAACCCGGTTTCAAAAAGTATTATTGACGTAATTTGGAGAATCTGGCTAATCCAGCTCGTACTTGGACTTCCAGTCCTCTTTCTCATGCCACTTTGGCTGCTCTTCTTTGAGCATCAGGAAGTTACCGACCACTAAACAATCCATCTCAGTACGCATAAAACATGTATAAGCCTCCCGCGGCCGGCATACTATCGGCTCGCCGCGTACATTGAAACTGGTGTTCACGATAACCGGACATCCTGTCCTCTCATAAAAGGCCTCAAGCAACTTATGAAACATGGGATTCCGTTCGGCATCAACCGTCTGAACGCGCGCAGAGTAGTCGACATGCGTGACCGCCGGAATATCGGAGCGGGGAATATTTAATTTAGCAATTCCAAACAAATTTTCCTGTTCCGATGTCATTTTTATCCGCCGACCTTCAACGACCGGCGCAACGAGCAACATGTACGGGGAGTCACAATCCAACTCGAAGTACTCGGACACATGGTCCCGAAGCACGGCCGGAGCAAATGGGCGGAAGGATTCTCTGAACTTAATTTTCAAGTTCATCTTGGACTGCATGGATTTTGAACGCGCATCACCTATGATACTGCGTGCTCCTAATGCCCTTGGCCCAAATTCCATGCGCCCCGAAAACCATCCTATAACCTT
>CAZPBV010000020.1:1680-17469 GCA_964584675.1 uncultured Bdellovibrionales bacterium | reverse complement strand
ATGGGGTTGAGATACCGGAGTTTCTAATCTCTCGACACGCCTCGAGCCCATCTTTTTTGGGCATCATAACGTCCAGAATGATAAGATCCGGCTTTTTTTCGGCGACTAATTGAACCCCCTCCTCCCCATCAGAGGCACAAACGGTCTTGAATCCCTCTAACTCTAAACTGAGACCCAGACTTCTCCGAACGCTCTCGTCATCTTCAACGATCGCAATCAGATACGACCTATCTTCCATCCCTCACCCGCCAAACCAGACCAAATATAAACTAAAGTTTAGATTTACTGCTTACCAAACCAAATGGGCACCACCCTCCCAAGTTTCCCATGTCCCCTCACTTGAAAGGCTGGGCAGGACAGCCAACCAATATCAACTTGGCTCAATAAACGAAGTAACGCTATTGGTAATATAGCAAATTAACCGAACTAAAACAGCACATTTGTCGTTGACTTGCCTTTTGGTAGCCAAAAAGGTAATCTCTGGCGCCTCTATAAGTAACGAGAAATAGGTGTAAAATGAACTCTGAAGCTACAAGTTCAGCCGGATCAAAATCGACCAGCAACTCAAAATCATCTCAGACTGACTCAAATGAACGTTATGCAGTCGTAAGAACTGGCGGGAAACAGCTAACTGTACGGGCTGGTGACCGAGTAGAGGTTGAACACCTGGTGGGGGACGTTGGCGCACGAATAGTGTTGGGGGAAGTTTTGTTTGTAAAGTCAGGTGACTTGAGCATAGCGGGAACTCCAGTGGTTGGGGGCGCACAAGTTCAGGCCACGATCGTCGAACAGAAGGTGGGGCCAAATAGAGCGAAGAAGGTAATAATTTATAAAAAGAAGCGGCGCCATGGATACACCAAAAAGCAGGGGCATCGTCAATCCAAGACTTGCTTACTGATTGAGGAAATAGTTGCGGCAGCTGCGTGATTTAAGAGAATTTTTTAGTTAGAGTTTCGCTCGGAGCGAGCGAAAAATCTTGGATATTAGGTAAGGTACTGTCCTATGGCTCATAAGAAAGCGGGTGGAAGCTCAAAAAATGGTCGTGATAGTCGTGGCAAACGGCTTGGTGTCAAGAAGTATGGCGGCGAGGTAGTCCGAGCGGGAAACATCTTGGTGCGTCAACGCGGCAATACGTTTCATGCTGGAATGAATGTTGGCCAGGGCAGGGATTTTACCCTTTTCGCGCTCGCTGACGGGATTGTTCAATATCGGGAAGGCAATCGCAACATGGTTGCAGTACTTCCGGTACCTGAGCAGGGCTCTTAGGGTCCGGTTCGGCGGCGGCGGAATCAAACTACTCTTAATCCCTTATTAGGTCGCGTAGCTATGAAGTTTGTAGACGAGGCGGTCATCAATGTACAGGCGGGCCACGGCGGATCGGGCGCTCGCCATTTCCATCGTGAAAAGTTCGTTGCTTTTGGCGGTCCCGATGGGGGCAACGGGGGCAAGGGCGGTTCTATCATTCTAGTTGCCGATTCTAACAAGGGCACACTACTCGATTTTCAGTTTCAGCCTCGGTGGGAAGCAGAAGATGGGGTGCGTGGAGACGGAGGCAGAAAGGATGGTAAGTGCGGAAAGGACTTGCGAATCGCGGTACCGGTCGGTACGGAGGTGTGGCGCCTTTCCAGCACATCGTCAGATGCTGGCACTGACCAGCGACCAAGTACCGACATCTCCCCTTCCAGCACTGGCGAGCTTGTATGCGACCTCAGGTATCCCGGACAAGAGTTTGTGCTTTGCAGCGGAGGAAGGGGCGGCAAGGGGAATGCCTTCTTTAAGTCTCCAACCAATCAAGCCCCTGAGCACTTTCAACCTGGTGAACCCGGAGAGGGAGGGCAGTTTCTTCTATCGTTAAAGCTAGTAGCGGATGTTGGTTTGGTAGGGTTGCCAAATGCCGGGAAGTCGACCTTGATTTCCGTAATTTCCTCGGCTCGGCCAAAAATTGCGGACTATCCCTTTACCACACTCAGCCCCAACCTTGGAGTAGTCGGAGGAAAAGGGAGAGCCTCCTTCGTTGTTGCTGACATCCCTGGGCTGATTCCCGGAGCACACAGTGGCAAGGGGCTGGGGATTAAGTTTCTCAAACACATTGAGCGCACTCGGGTGATAGCGCACTTGATTGACCCCCTTCATATTGACGAGAGCGGAGAGCGCCTAGCCCTTGGGCAGTCCTTTGATATCGTGGCTCAAGAACTGGAGCTATTTAGCCCAGAACTAGCATCGAAACCAAAGATAGTGGTGGTAACTAAAGCTGACGTGCTGGACAGAGAATTACGGGAGCAGGTTGAGAGTGAGATTTCCGTGTTAAAGAATCGCAAAATCGAGGTTCTGAGCATCTCGAGTGTTACTGGAACAGGTATTCCTGAATTACTGAAAGCTCTCAATAATTTACTCTTAAAGGATAAGGGGGAAATTGCCGATAATACTTCCAGAGGGGGAAGTTCCGCTCGTATGGCGTAGAATTGCCGCCCCGCTGAAAAAGAGTTTATTGCTGAGATCTATGTGTTTTGCTAGACTTGATTTATAAGAATTTTAGGAGGACTCATCGTTACCTATCCTAATTCTAAAGACTTCCTTGACACCCAAGCCCGGTATAGTCAGTCTCGCCGGAAGAATATCTTGTTGGCAACTCTCTTTAAAAATTTAGCCTTGAGTGGACCTGCGTCCAGAACACTTGCAGGTCAAGGACTATCTGCCGATGTTGACAGCATGATGGAGGAGGTTCTTGCGTAGCCGAGAGAATTCCACCGCACTTTCTTGGCGCCCCGCGTGTTTATCTCCCACTTTGCTTGTCTTTGGTTGCACTTCAACAACAATTGAATATTTTTTTGTTCGAATGGATTGGTATATGACCTTCACGGAGGAAAGGAATAATTATGCATGATATTCTCGCAGATCAGATGTCTCGGGAGCCAGATACATATGACATTAGTACAGCGATCGCGAATGCGTGCGCTGAAGCCAAGGGACAAGATATCCTTGCTCTCGACGTTGCGAGTATTTCTGATGCCTTTTCTCACCTTATTATTGTAAGCGCCCGCTCCGATAGGCAAGCACAGGGAATAGCCAATAAAGCGCTTGACGCGCTTCATGAGCTTCATGTCGAACCCCTCTCTGTGGAGGGTCTCGAGAAAGGGCACTGGGTAGTGATTGACTGCGGGGATGTTATCTTACACGTCTTTTATGGCCCAATGCGGGCGCACTATGATCTAGAAAGCATGTGGAATCGTGGCACCGAGTTGCGTATCCCTGTGGGACACCGCTCTCGTCCAAAGGCCAGCCCGGGATACGAGGTCCGCGCGGCTTAGAATATTCTCCAATAGTTCCCGATCCGAAGTTAGTTTGAGTGATCGAGAAAGCATTTTTAGGACAAAAGGCAAGGAGCGGGTTCCTCAAAACCAACCTCCGAGGCAAGGAGGGGTTCTTCCTTGCGCGCGGTGGGAAGGTGAAAAGAAAACCAGCTCCCCACCGCTCTATCAAGATTGCGGCCATTGTCTCGGAATGCAGCCTCATAGAAAGAATCGCTCGATCACACTGTTGGGCGCCGTCAAGAAGGACAGGAAGTAGAGTGTGAAGGCGCTACACGCCAAGAGCCCATGGGATCTTCGTGCTCGCGCTACGACGACCGGGGCTGCCTTATTGTGCAGCATGCGCCAACCCGTAAGCGCCAAGAAAGGATACGTGGCTAGTAGCGAAACAGCTAGCACAATATGCACGAGCAGAAGTGCCCTGTTCCCACGAAAGGCGCTATTCGAGTCAACGGACACTTCAATGACAGCCCGGGACACCTCAAGGTAACAAGTAAGTCCCAGGTCGGCTGCTATGGCAGCGGCCATCAGCATCACATGGAGAGCTGTGCGTTTTCGTAAGAAAACACCCAACCCAAAAACATACAGAATGGTGACCATCACACTTTGCGGCCCAGTCATGGAGAGCTCCTTTGCTGGCTATCCTATCGAGACACAGAAAAATGCGAGTGGTCGAAATCATTCGAACCAAAGAGGAACTCGCACCCTCGCATCGACACCAAATCAACGGCATCAGGCGAAGGAACGAATACGGGATACTACCGGCACACAAGACTAACAATGAACAACTAGGAAGATAGCAGTATTGGCCGGTAAATAGTCCAAGTCAAGGACAAGAGGAATCGCCTTACTTCCACCGAATGGCAAATGAGCCGCTTCCCGGAATAGCTCGCCATGGAACAGCCCCGGCCACAACTGGTTTGTTAACAGTTTTGAATTAGGTTAGAAACTAGATGACATGATCAGGCGTCTCAATAAACTTTTCGCGATTCTATTTATTGTAGGTGTGTCTCTCTACTTTGTTCTGCTCAATCGTGAAAATATTACCATATACCTTTCTCCCTCGCGCTCGCTAACTACCTCAGCCGGCGTTATTCTAATTGCTGTTTTTTGCTTGGGGCTCTTGATGTCTGCGCTGGTTGCTACTCTGTTTGGGGTCAAGGCATATTTGCGGGAACGTGGCCTTCTCAATAGAGAACGACAACGTGAGAGTTTCTTTCGGGATTTTGCCGAAGCTCGAAGTTTTTCGGCCGCCGGCGAATGGGAAAAAGCCAAACGTCTTTGGGAGCAAATTGTGAGGCGTAACCCTTCTAACGGCATCGCTCGCATTGAGCTGTCCCGGGCACTCGAGCATACGGGCAACGTGCGAGAGGCACTTCGTATTCTGGAGGCAGCCCGGGCTCAAGATTCCTCCAATCTTGAATTGCTGCTGCGCACAGCAAGTCTCAATGCGGGGTCCGGAAACAAGACAGCCGCCATAGACAACCTCGCGCTTGCTCTTTATCACCATCCAGTGGCTAGCGCCGCATCCCTTGCCCGTGATTTGTCGGAGGATTTGGAGCGATTTGAAGATGCCATCGAATACCAACAGCGCTATGAAAAACTGGGTGGGACTATGCCAAGTTTGAACGACCATCCCACCCCACGATTGATGCTCAAACAGGCCCTCAAAGAACATAGGGACAATCACGAAGTTCTTCGGGAACGTCTTAAAGAGCTTTCTCGCTCTTTTCCCCAATTTGCGGCTACTTTTCACCAGCTTGCTCAACTTGAGGTGAAAAATGGCGATATTGATGGAGCCGCCCAGTATTTGGTGAAAGCGGCGCAACTCACCCCTTTTCCTTCCGAACGGCGGCATTTTTGGCTCGAGGCAATGCGTTTATGGACTTCTCATGGAATGCCCGATCGTGCCATTGCCAGCGCAAGGACGGCTGTAAAAGGTTCCAAGGATACTGGCCGCGTTCAGGCTGAGGTTGATTTGATAGAGCTCTACGTTGTACTTGGCCTGTTTGAAGAAGCGATGCGTCATGTGGAAGGGCTTGTCGAAATCGTGAGAACACCAGGAGGAGAAACATCATCAGAATTGAGTGATCGAGTATTGCTGCTTCATGTCTACTGTCTGCTTGGCACAGGCAAGGCCCAGGAAGCCACTCAAGTAATCAAGCAGTACGCACATTTTGAACGGCAATTTCCAGGAAAGCCTGACATCCGCCGGCCCTCCAGCCAGAATCCGCCGTCACCAACCCTATCTACACCTTAAGAGAACGGATCATGAAAAACTTCCCTTTCTTGCTCTGTATATTGGATGGCTTGGGGCTTAATCCAGACTCCCGAGCAAATGCCGTCGCAGCGGCAAAAAAGCCACACCTTGATAGATTGTTGGCACACTTCCCCAATACTACTTTGATAACTCACGGTGAACGAGTTGGGCTTCCTGCTGGACAAATGGGCAACTCGGAGGTAGGACACCTCAATATTGGCGCTGGACGTGTCGTAGAGCAGTGGCTACTTCGAATCTCCCGCGCTTTGAGCGGTTCCTATCTTGATAGGTCTGCGCCATACCAGTCTTTTCTCAAGAGCGTTGGTTCTTCTTCGCGAATACATGTGTGCGGTCTTTGGAGCGATGGCGGCGTACACTCTCACTCTGAACATCTCGCTCTTCTGTTGACACGTTTACATCAGGATTTTGAAGGTGACATATTACTGCACCTGTTCTCAGATGGGCGCGACACCTCGCCGTTCCGTCTGGAAGAACAGAGACTTGAGCTTGAGAGCCTTCTGGCTAAGCTGCCCCGTTGTCACATTGCAACGGTGACGGGGCGTTTCTATGCCATGGACAGGGATAAGCGCTGGGAGCGTACTAAGAAGGCTTATGACGCTCTGGTGAACGGCTTGGGCGAACCGTGCCATTCGTTGAAAGAGCTTGCCGCCGCGCGGTACGCGGCTGGCGTAACTGATGAATTTTTTGAACCTGCAATTTTTCCTGACCACGTTTTTGATTGCAGAGACGGCATGCTATTTTTTAATTTTCGTGAAGATCGAATGCGCCAGCTTGTTCGTTGTTTGTGCATGCCGGACTTTTCCGATTTCGAGCGTTCTGTTCGGGCGCTTTCGCCACAGCATACTCTGTGCTTCACCGACTATGATCATTCCTTTGGACTTCCAGTGCTCTTTGATAATATTTCAATCGCGCATCACCTTGGCGAGGTATTGTCTGACGCCGGAATTTCTCAACTGCGAGTCGCTGAAACAGAGAAATACCCCCACGTTACTTACTTTCTCAATGGCGGTGTGGAAAAGCCACTCCCCGGCGAAGATCGACAAATGGTGCCGTCGCCTCGGGATGTTAAAACGTATGACCTGAAGCCTGAAATGAGCGCCTATGGGGTTACTGAAATTGTCCAACGCGCCATTGCCTCACAAAGTCATCAAGTGATCATAGTGAACTTGGCTAACTGTGACATGGTTGGTCACACCGGAGTCTTTGAAGCTGCTGTGAAAGCTGTAGAAACAGTCGATTCATGCCTTGGAACCATGCTGACAGCCCTCGAAAAGGCTCAAGGCCAAGCGCTTATCATTGCCGACCACGGTAATGCTGAACAATTGGTAAACTATGAGGACGGGACTCCCCATACCTCGCATACGACATATCCGGTACCTTGCATTGCCATCCCGGCTCAGGCCGGATTTACCTTGCGCGATGGCGGTGCGCTATGCGATGTTGCTCCAACTATTTTGAAAATGCTCCAATTACCCCAACCCAAAGAAATGACCGGACGGGCCTTGTTTTAGCTCCCCTTAGTCGGACATTTTTAATGTCCTTCGGAATATACTCGCCGCCATTGAATTTGCCTAGGACGTGTGGCCTCTGCAGCGCCAAATAGAGTTTAGGGAAAGGTCCTTATCGGCCCTTGCATCTTGTGCGGCGAGTATGTGTGTCCCTCCGGGGGTATACGTGCAGCCAATCAAAATGCCTGTATTTCGATTGGCTGCACGTATAAAGCAACAATTCGGATATTTGCTCGAACACTTGATAGTGCGGACCATAGGCGCTATTTCTCAAGAAACGACTGAGCAACTTTCGGTGATGGAAGTGGTTCGGCAGTTCCTTGGCATTTCTCTAGACCTTCTTTTCCCGCGGACCTGCTTGGTGTGCGAACGGCACCTGCGAAGCGGCTTTGCTTGCACTACCTGCAGACCGGAGCTGAACTCCCCAATGGCCGGGAACCGCTGTCACGCCTGCTATTCGCCTATTGAAAGCACAAGCTCCAACCAACTCCCCAGTATCTGCCCATCCTGCCGGACCCTTCCACTACCATTTAATCGCTTACGCTTTGTCTGGGACTACGACCCCACGGTTAGAAACTTTATTAGAGCCATAAAGTACAAGCCAAGCCGTCGTCTCGCCCGATATACTGGGGAGTGTCTTGGCGAAATTCTTCCTCTTCTCTTCGAGGACAGCTCGTGGGACTTGCTTGTTCCAATCCCGTCATCACGAAAGACTCTGCGCATGCGAGGCTTCCACCATTGCCTTCTCATAAGTCAATCGCTACAAAAAGGCTATTCACAAGTGACAGGGGAGCCTCTTGAACTAGCTCCGATACTCTATTTTAAAAGCGAACGACCAGCGCAAGCAACCTTATCGCACAAGGAACGCCTCAATAATCTTACAGACTCCATGGTATGCATTGCCAAGCAAGTGACGGGAAAGCGGATTCTACTCTTTGACGATGTAATCACCACAGGAGCAACCAGCAACAATGCGGCACAAGCACTTCTCAACGCCGGGGCAAGATCGGTCGACATGCTAGCCCTTGCGCGCTCCCCCCGCTGGATTGAGTACCGGCAGTTGCTTAAGGTATATTCGCGGTCAATTAATTTCTCTGGTTCGTACGACCGCGGTCAGGTTAAGTAGGATTCATGGCAAGGAACGAAGCCATCAAGGTAGTTGAGACAAGACAGTGTTCACGATTAAATGACCAGCAGTACGAGTAGTGAGGTGATTAATAACCTGTAGATTGCCTTTAAAAAAAACGTGATCCAAGGGTGTTCCAATATACGGAAACCCGCCGCCGCTCGTATGTACCCACCCAAACCCTTCCTGAGCGTTGACCGCCTCGGCACCATCGACAAACTTCTTGTATAGGACAGAGAAAGGACTCTGATACATTTTCCCGATCATAACGACATCTTGGTGGTTGTTCCGAGCAACCGAGGCGATTCGTCTAAATAGGAGCTTGTTTGTCTCCGCAGCCTCGCTTGAAAACGGTTCCAAGGCTCGAAAAAGAATCAGAGAGGTCGGCACCCCTGTTTTCGGCTCAAGTTGCACCTGCAAGATTGGAGGAACGAATTCTCCTGCCGACTCAGAAACGAGAGTAAGCGGCTGCGCCGACCATACCCCAAAACCCCAGCCGTCCAAACGGGACCGTATCACCGTATGTGTCGCTAAGTGACTCGCCATCTGACATTCTGACCGCAGATTAAGTATGGCGACCAACCCATCGGGCGAAGGTGACAGGATCCTGTTCAAGTACTCGCACTGACTGGCACTATCGTCAAGGAAGATGCTCGTAAGACTCAGACGCTCCCCCGCTTCCGTGCGATGCTGAGGCAGAAGGAACCTCACCATGATGATGCCGTAATACATGGCCCCGAGCAGAGAGAATACAAATAACCACCGCACCCGTCTACTCGAAGACAGTCCCCGTCTTGCTACAAAAAGCACAAGCAGCGCAAAAATGGTGGCACAGTGAAGATAGAAATACATCTCGCCAAGATTGGCATTCGCCACCAGGACCCAGTTTGTGCCGCCAATGAGGTTCAGCGCCGAAAGAACAACAGTGACCCACCCGAGTATCACTGGGCGCTAATCATTCCAATCGAGAATTCGCTTTTTCCAGACGTACACCAGTCCTACGCTGAGCACCAAAACAAAGATGAGAACATTGAGATAACCATTCCAACCGACTTCCTCCAAGACCATCGCCCACGGATACAAAAAAATGACCTCGATATCAAATAGAATAAAGAGCACCGCTACCAGGTAGAAACGCACATTGAAGCGCTGATCTTGGACCGAGCCTACAGATACCGAACCACATTCAAAAGGAAGTTGTTTGGTGGTAGTCGCGTTGCGAGGGCCAAGAATAGACGCAAGTACCAACATGGTAACAAGAAAACCAGCCGCCACTACTGCCAAACCAAGAATACCGACATATGGATCAACCATGAACAAATCACCCCTGTGTAAGACCCTCTAATGCCCTAGACAAAATACCGGGGCAGCATTGCAGGTCCGGCCTATACGAACTAACTACTATGAAGCAAGCGCACCCGCCAAGATTCGAACTTGGGACCCCCTGCTTAGAAGGCAGGTGCTCTATCCACCTGAGCTACGGGTGCTCACTACTAGTGCATGCTCGGTCCTAAATAGTACTATAACAAGCTGAAAAAACTAGTATTCAATACAAGTAATTAAACGCTACCGACTCTATCATCTGTCCCATAATAAGTGCTAGAACAAGAGTTTACTCGACTACTTATCTCGTGTATCGAGATGCTTTTTGAGGGGCAGGTGGAGCAAATCCGTGAAATTCCTGGATTAAACTATGGGCACAACTGTCAGTGCTGCTCTTTGATATTGTTGTATGACACAGACAGCTAAGACCAAAAAAATCTTTGATGGGCGTTACGAGATTTTGTCCATCGTGGGGCGCGGAGCGCGAAGCGTGGTCTATCACGCTCGTCATGTCTCGTCTCCTTCTTCAGAAGTCGCCCTTAAAGTCCTCCTTAACCAAAAGGGCGCGGGCTCAAGCGGAGAACGACTGAGAAAGGAAGCGCTCGCCATGGTATCTTCGCGCCACAAATATGTGGTGCGACTGGATGATTTTCACTCAGTTGGTTCCCTTTGCTATCTGTCGATGGAGTATGCGCCTGAGGCTGACTTAAGGCGCTATGTTAAGAAACTTGGGGGAACCGTCTCGGTTCATCAGGGGGAAATGTTTCTTTTGCAAATAGCGGAAGCTCTGTCGTTTATTCACCGAGCCGGCATCCTCCATCGAGATCTCAAACCCGACAATATCTTGGTGGTCAACGAAAACGAGATTCGAATTGCAGACTTTGGAGTAGCCGTTCTTCCGGGTGAAGGGGCCGCACTGGAGGAACTCCAGTCAGGTATCGGCACCATGAACTACATGGCTCCGGAAGTCCTTGATGGACGTGGATTTGATGCGCGTTCTGATATCTATTCTGTCGGCGTAACCTTTTACGAGATTCTGGGTGGTACTAATCCGTTTGAACGCACACCTCTGGCGCAACAACTCGAAGCTCGCCGTGATGAGAAAGTGACTCCACTACATGAGTTAAATCCAAGTGTTCCGGTGTACCTGTCACAAATCATCGCACAGGCGATGAGTTATGATCCTTTAAAGCGCTTCCCTTCCGCGCGCGAGCTTACCCAAGCCATTTTGGTGAATAGAGCCTCAACCCAAATAGCGCCGGTTGAACCCACCATTCCAGCCAGCGACCATAAGAGTGAAACAACTGCAACTCACGAGTCCACAACCACAGAGCCGGATATTTTTTCTGACATATTCAACGTGGTCGAAAGCTCCCCGCCGTCAGAAGCTCAACCACCAGTTTCTCCTGCTGTTGAGCCAACACCGGGAGACGTGTTTGCTCCTGCCAGTAGCGAAGTTCATGCGCACAAGGAAGATGTCTCTCCTCATTCAGATCAAGATGATCCTTTTTCTTCTTTTGCTGAACCGCTCGCAGTTCAAAATGAGCCGATCGCCGAGCCCGAGGTTAATGAAACGGTCTTCATTCCGGCCCAAGAGGCAGATTCGCTGCGCCGTCGTTTGAGAGACCAGCCGGAGGATAAGACCTTCTTCAAGACTCCACTGGGAATTTTGAGCGCTGTGATTATTTTCGCAGCAGCCCTCTATGTTTTACCGGCCCTTGGAAGGGGCATGGGCTCCATCCTGTCATATGTCTTCTCTTTTGGCGGAAATTCATTTGAAGAAGGCGGAGCAGCCGGCCTTGGCATGACGATGATACCGCCTGTTCACTCTGACAATTTTTCATTCCCGGACTTACCGACGGGAATGTTTGTGGGAACAATCTCAGGTATATACCCTGGCAGCGTTGCCCCCCTAACACTTGTCTCGTTTGAGAATAGCGATGAGCTTACCTTCATTATTGGCATCGAAGGGTTCAGTTCAGTTACCATTCACCCGCGCCAAATTCTAGGGAATAGCAAGCCCACTAGTGGGGCCATTAAACCCATACGACTATCCTCCAATGGGTTCCTTATTCAGGTGACCGGACAAAATGTGGACGGGGAAATATTTGGATATTTCAAGAACCTGCTCAACGGCGAAGAAGGTGAGTGGCATGCGCGGCCGGTGCGCGGCCCCGCTCATGAGGCCGCACCCGGCGGGGGGGCACCCGGTGAGTCAAGCGCTTCTCATGCAATCGATTCTCAGCAGGATAATAAGGGAGAAAATCTTCTATGAGAACTCTTGCAGTGCTCGCGCGGGGCTATCCCTTGAAGGCGATTTCTCACGGTGAACGGTCACCGTACAGGGCAGCATTGAGAGTGTTCCGGAAATTATGCGTGGTTGGTTCAGTCACTTTCCTTTGCCTCATAACCAGCGGGTTCGCTCAACAGTCGTCAACCCGAGAAGTCGTTGCAAGTGACAAGCGAGTGAAGGACAATAGTTCTCTGATTGGCATTACCCATGTTGCCCCCAGACCTGACGATATCCCCTACCCCGGCCAGAAGATCCAAGTTCGTGTACAACTCAAGGGCACGAAGGAAACTCAACGACAACTCCGTATGTTGCTGGTGCGAGACGGGCGTCTCCTCGACATGTCGAGTTTTAACGCTGAACTGAATGAAATGGACCTTCCAACCTATCAAATGAGCTTCAATGCGCCGCTGGCGGAAATGACCTATCAGTTCTTGCTATACAATCCGGATGGCTCGGTCACTCCGTCAACACGATACAGTGTCCGCCGCAACTGTGTACCCAATGTTGCTCTCGCTGACGGAGAAGTGAAACCGGAGATAGTTGGCGATGAACGACTTCAGAGACTAGTAAACGAATCAAAGCATTTGGAACAGGACTTAGCCGGCTATGAGCAGGTTCTTAGTTTACTGAATGGACTTCATCAACAACTGGCGGGGGACAAGCAATGAATTCTCGCACGCTCTTGTATTCTTTGGCTGCAGCACTCTTGATAAGCACAAACGGCCTGTGCCAAGGAAAAATGTCGACCATTGATATTAATGTCACGGCCAATTTCGAGCCAACCAAAGGAATTGGCCTCATTCTCTCAGAGCAGGGCACGCAACAATTGGAAGTTCGATCAATCATTCGTGTCAATCCAGAGTCTATGGTGATTTCGCTCGACTATAATGAAAAAGAAGTTCCCCGCGATGCTGTCGCTACAGCGCTCGTGGTTGCATCGGACGGCCAAACTGCCTATGGAGACCTACGTCCCCTTTTGAATGCCGATTCAAAAGAGTCGTACTTAAAAATCCCCCAGTGCACGCCGGAAAAAGTGTCGGAAACTAGACTTCAAGGTCAGGTCGGCCTCCTAGAGTCTCTCATTGAAGTGCGTTCTGCCCGCCGTGGGGTCGCGCAGGTAAAAGTTGCCCAACTCATGGCTGGCGACTTTCTCTCCAACCTGAACAAGCTTGAAGAAGGTTTTGGTCTCAATTATCCTGTTTCCTTGAGTTCAGATCTAACTCCGGTCGAACTCATTGATCGCCTTTCGCGCTTATCGCAGGTCGTATCCTCTGCCAAAGCCGCCAAGTAGGCGTTAGACATACCTTTGGTTTGATTAACCATGGACGATCTTTCGCGTCTCAAACAAGCGCTCACCAGTACCTATCGTTCGTTTGTCTATCGCACCGACAACGAGTGTCCGCTCACCGTGCTTGAGGCTCTGCGTCGGGAGCTTCCTCATCTTGATCCGGACTCTTGGGATAAGCGCTTGCGTTTTGGAGGAGTCTTTGTCAACGGCAAGCCGCTACTCGAGGATACCCAGCTCGCGCCACCTTGCATGGTCGAATACTTCGAACCCAAGTATGACTTGGCTCACGTCGACACCCTATTTCCAGCCTTTTCCCCAGATCAAGTCATCTTTGAGGACGAGGATCTTTTGGTAGTATGTAAGCCTGCTCGATTGCCGTGCCTGCCAACGCGCGAACAACGCACTCACAACCTTAAGGCTCAACTTCAACACTATCTGGCCGAGCAATCGGCTGCTGCATCTCTCCATCTTCCCTCGCGGCTCGATACTTCAGTCAGCGGTCTGGTGGTCGCAAGCAAAGCACCTCGTAGCCATGCCGCACTTCAACGAATATATGAGCACCGGCACGCCAAGAAGCGTTACTTGCTAGAGGTGAGCGGCATTCCAGCGTGGCGTGAGTGGCAGTGCAGAGAGGCCATTGAGAAGGACCCTCGTCACCCGGTCCTCAGGCGGATAAGTAAAGACTCCGGAAAGCTTGCGTCCACTTTCTTTACGGTTGTTGGCTCACCTAAAAGAGACCCTGCCAACGGACCAGGAGAGGGAGATCGAACTCTCCTTGAAGCGCAGCCCTTGACCGGACGCACTCATCAAATTCGACTCCATGCGCAAAGTCTTAACCTGCCTATCGTGGGAGATAACTTCTACGGGGGCGCAATCGCGCCGGAACTCCGTCTTATCAGTTTTGGGGCTGCGTTTCCTCACCCGGCAAGCGGAGCGCCGCTCTCATTTGAACTTCCCCGCACATTTTGGCCTGATTGGCTGAGCGCGGCCATCGATTTCAATTTTTCCGACGCCATGCTAAAAGAAAGATTATCTGTTGATAGTGGTACCGGAGCCCTCACTCAAAATGAAGAACTTTAGGGGGCCTCCGGTAATAGGAACTAACTTGCGCTCACGAAGGAAAAATCATGACAACACAGTCTCGCGATTTAATTGTGCTCGGGTCCGGTCCCGGCGGCTATGTAGCAGCAATTCGGGCAAGCCAATTGGGAAGATCCGTGACGATAGTGGAACGGGATGCGCTTGGAGGAATCTGTCTCAATTGGGGGTGTATTCCCTCAAAGGCGCTGCTTCGCTCGGCACAGCTATATCATGACATGCAGCATGCCGCGGACTTTGGATTTGAGTCTAGTGGTGTCAAGGTACAATTTCCGAAGATTATCGATCGCTCGCGCGAGGTAGCTGGAAAACTTTCCGGCGGCGTAAGCTACCTTATGCGAAAAAACAAAATTGAGGTGCTTGCCGGCAATGGAAAACTCGAGAAAGGCAACAAGCTTGTTGTAACCGACAAGAGCGGGAAAACTGCGACATACGAGTACAAAGACATCATTATTGCCACCGGCGCGCGCCCGCGTCCAATGCCGGGTGTAGAGATAGACGGAGAGGTAATCCATACCTATCGCACGATTTTGGAAAATCGCCGCCAGCCGCAAAAAATGTTGGTCATTGGCGCCGGCGCTATTGGAGTTGAATTTGCATACTTTTTTGGCACCCTCGGCGCGCAGGTAACTTTGGTTGAGATGGTTGATCAAATTCTGCCAGTCGAAGATCATGAAGTCTCAGAGGCGCTTCGTAAAATCCTCGAAAAGCGCGGCATGATCATTAAGACTGGCTCCTCGGTCGGTGACATCAAGCGAAACGGCAAAAATGTTACGGCCACTATCACCGGAAAACAAGGAAGCGAAGCATGGAGCGGCGACTGTTGTTTGGTCGCTATTGGGGTGGTCGGCAACGTCGAAAATATTGGTCTTGAGAACGTCGGTATCAAGATGGAACGAGGGTGGATTGATGTGGATGAATTCATGCGCACCAGTGTCCCGCATCATTATGCCATCGGAGACGTTGCCGGGGGCCCCTGGCTGGCGCATGTCGCAAGCCATGAGGGCATTATTGCTGCCGAGTACAGTGCCGGAAAATCCAAGCACCCCATGAAGTACGACAATATTCCAGGATGCACCTATTGCCAGCCGCAGGTGGCCTCAATTGGTCTTACTGAAAAGCAAGCCAAGGAGAAAGGCATAGCATACAAGGTCGGTAAAATTCCTTTTTCGGCCATAGGCAAAGCCATTGCCATCGGCGAACCGGAGGGGTTTATCAAAGTCATCATTGACAGCGACATTGGGGAAGTGCTCGGGGTTCACATTATTCATGCCGAAGCGACTGAACTCATAAGCGAGGCTGCAATTATCCGATCGCACGAGGGGGTAGCTGCCAGCGTGGTCGAAACCATTCACCCTCATCCGACTCTGTCAGAATCCGTGATGGAAGCGATGGCACTTGCTATGGGAAGGCCGATCAATTTTTGAGTTTCTTGTGGCTTCGGTAGGATTGTCGGCGCTCGTGGGATGTTTCTTTTCCGCGCTGCGCGACAGCGGCAAAAACCCCTACTTCTGAGGCTCTTGTGCGACATAAATCTGCACTTCCGGATTTGTAGCACTAACAA
>CAZPBV010000020.1:0-1670 GCA_964584675.1 uncultured Bdellovibrionales bacterium | reverse complement strand
TTGGAGCGAATCGGCATACCAAACAAAGCCACGAATCTCATAGGTTCCGTCGCCCCGATGCAAAAACGTATCGGCGGCTCCACCCATCGCGTCCTTAGGAAGCGGCACTGTCTCGCGTCCCAGTTTTTCTACCAAGTCTATTCCCATCTGAGTAGGTTGAGTCGGTTTGTCGTGACGAAGGAGGTCTATTTCCTTGGGAGGACAAGTCCTCGTTCCACAGCCAGAAAAGGTAACTGCCGCTAAGGCTGTCAACAACGCCAAAGGACCTCCTTGCCCGTAAGATCTTTGATTAAACATTACCTCCCTCTCTGGCTTCTTGAATCACAACTATTTGTTAGATGATATCCTATGCAAACACCGGAACAATGCCGCGATTTACCATAAAGCATATTTAAGACATACTGGGCAGACGCTCCGGTGTGGCTTACCCTCGGGGTTCCAGAGAAAATACTATACAAGAAAATCCTTTGGTCAGCGCTTAAAGGTGATTATTTACTTTTTTTAGGCTTCTCTAAGCATTGATTCGACACCGCCAGTGCAAAGCAAAGGTCAAAGATATTTTTTAAGCCCTCGGCTAATTCAGCACTTTCGATCAAAATACCGATTCGATCTTCCCAAGAAACAAGGTTAATCTTGTTGTCATAGACCTGCACCTCCGGACGAATGGCAAAGTCAGACTCTGGCAGCAGTACACACTTGCGTTTTTCCGCTCGATTACACTTCATGCGCTGGCGCGCTAGTGGCGTATCAGGGTGAATTGAATGCAGGTGAATTCCGCGCGAGGCACGACGCCGGTAGTAGTCTTGAAAGTAATGCGGCAAGGCCTTGGTATTCGCATCAAAAGAGGCCCACGCCCGAATAGTTTCTTTTGCAGTCAAGGTGTCCTCGTATACCCGCTCTGCACCATCCAGTCCCTCGTAAATATGGACCATCGGCTTCTTGGGGCTCTGCACGAACCTATTAAAAAGCGGCTCAAGAGTAGCAACACTTCTTAGCTGTTTCTTTATACGACGCTCATATTGCTGCAGCTGAATTGACAAATTGCGCTTCAGTGCCAGTAGAGATTCAACCCGATAGAGGTGGCTATTGGAACGTTTGGAACGGGCAACCAATCCATGCTCCATAAGTCTATCCAAGATATTGCGAGTAGTATTACGCGGAAGCGACACTACCTTGGCGACTCGAGACGCTGGTTGAGCTCCGCGTCGTAGTAAAGTTTCAAACACCAGCTGTTCACGCTGAGATAAGTTAAAAGCGGAGAAAAGTTCGTTTAGGGCCGGCTCCATAGACTTTGATGACCAAATATGACCGTCAGTTTATATATAAAATAGTTCAGTAGCAACAGTAGCTGTGGCAGATTCAATAGAAGACACACTATTTGCATGGATATTGAGCCACATCAGGCAATATTTGTTGAGGAGGCTATGAATTCAACACTTGGCAATGAGATCGAAAAGCTGAAAGCTTTACGAGACAGGATTGTTTCAAGAGAACCTGCACGTCAGGACATCTCTGCTCTAAGAGGAAAAGCGCTGCGTACCATTGAGGAGGCGCTCTATCGCACGATATCACACCAACAGAGCATTGGTTGTAACCAGCTTATGGAAATTGAACAGATCAGACGAGAGTGTCATCTAGCACAGATAGGAGGTTGTCCTGATCGCATTTCC
>CAZPBV010000019.1:12663-17536 GCA_964584675.1 uncultured Bdellovibrionales bacterium | reverse complement strand
TTTTCAACTGTTCCGCTATACACAAGAGCCCGGCGAAAAGAATCCAAGTCAACGACTGGGGCCGCAAGGTAAAATGGTTGTGGCAGGCGGCCGTTGCAAACGCACCGAGCAAAACCCCCATGAACCAGTCGCGAGCAATGATAGAAAAGCAGGCTCCGAAAGAGAGAGCAAGGAGCGAAGCCAGCAGCAGCTTAAGACCGAGAAGCCCCTCGATACCAAAAGCGCGCTCAACCAAAGCGAACAACACCTCATTGCTCCACGAATAAGCTCGCCATGGTTTGCCAACGCCAAACATGTTCCAGTAGTCTTCATGGGGGACTCTGCCGTGAGCTAGGATCCATTTCCCGCTCACCAGATGCCACCAAAGATCCGGATCTTGGATGGGGCCGCAAATATACAACCCTGTGGTCATCAAAAATATTATCCAGAGAAGTTGCCTCATGAGCCACCGACTTTATTCGCTCTCGATGGGGTGCCGACATATGTTTTTAGTGCGGCTTCCACTCGCTCATGAACGTCGCCGCAGCACGGCTTAAACGGGGTGCCAAGAATGTCTTCAAATGAGCGAATATAGTGCTGAGCAGTTTCCACGCGATGGGTGTCGGAAAAAGCGGGAATCGGTCCCTCTCCCCGGTACCCCTGCTGTAGTAGCCACTGGCGGGTAGGTTCTTTATCGAGCATCTCCGGCAAAACCCCTTGAGCGAAGCGCGCCGGATAGGACTCGGCTTTCCAGTAGCGGGAGCAATCCAAAGTATGAATCTCATCCGCCAACAAGAGAACTCCATTTTCGTCCAAACCGAACTCGTACTTTGTGTCGACCAGGAGGAGACCACGCTCTTGAGCTACCTTTGTGCCTCGCGCGAAGAGCGCCAGAGCACATTCGCGCACTTGTTGCCAAAGTGATGGGTCAACCAGACCGCTCGATGTAATCTCCTTTTCGGAAATGGGCATGTCATGACTTCCTCTGGGAGCTTTGGTTGATGGGGTAATAATGGGCTCGTCCAGCTTTTGTGACTTTCTTAGGTGCGGAGGAAGCACGATGCCGCTAATCAGGCGGCCGGCCTCGTAATCTCTCCAAGCACTGCCCGTTAGGTAGGCGCGCACCACCACTTCGACCGGCAATATGGAACAGGACTGGGCAACAATCACATTGGGATCGGGAACATCGATAATATGATTTGGGACGATGTCTTTGGTTCTCTCGAACCAAGAAACCGCCATTTGAGTTAAAACTTGTCCCTTAAAGGGGATGGATGCAACTATCACATCAAAGCAGCTTAATCGATCGCTCGTAATGAGGTAACGGATGTTGCCATTGCTATAGTTGTCACGCACTTTTCCCGCGTAATGTTCACCAAGAAAATCAAGGTGAGTTTCGGTTAGCACCAATGGCAACTGGTCGTAAATGATACGGTCATCAATCATGTTTTTTGACTCGGGCATGTTTGTTTTTGTGTTTTTTCATGGTTCTGCTATGCGAGGCTGAAGGTCTTGAGCGAAAGAATCCATAGTCAAATCCCTTGCGGGAGAGCGTCTTCGTATTCATCAGCGCTATCTTGCCGACCCTATATTTTATCCCAAACAAATTTGGATGCTTCAAGGTGTCTGTTGCTGCCGAGAGATTCTTGAGCGCCAAGCTCCTATAGAGCGGCTTTCCGAGGTATACTCCCTTAGTATAGAGGGCCACGGCGCGATTGTTGAGGATTGCCGCGAGAAGCTCGGGGTTATCGCCAAAACGCAGATAGGATCGAGCCTTGTCGTAGGCATCGAGAGCGCATTCCAGCGCGCCAAGTTGGTCCGCACCAAGCTGGTCACTGCGAGCGCGACTCAAGGAGGAAGTTAAGGCGGCCTGCAGCGAAAGATTTCCTGATATCCACCATGGATAGGAGCGGTGAGCGAAGGATCGCCACGTTGCAGCCATAGAGCCAACATCAGCTAATTGAAGTAGGGCGTTGGATGCCGCCTTGGGACCGGCATCCAACAGCGAGAGTGCAGCCGATAACTTAGCAATGAATGCCGCAGTGTCGGCCTGGGGTTGATATGAGAGTGCGATCAGGGGAATCGAGGTAACAAGGCGAAGGCCCGTCATTGGTTCCTGGGCGGGAGGGGCGGATAGGGCAGGATCGCCAATTTGATCCTGCTGCGGGAAAGAAATCCTGATAAGACGAGTGTCTCCCCATACAAGAATGTGAGCATCTTCACTTTGGCTAAGTATCTTTGAAGCCTCGCGCTGAGTTCTTGCCATTGCATGGTAGCGAATGGCCTCCAACTTTCCATAATGTTCTTCACGATCCATTGCCTGATTTATTGCCTCACGTAATTTGGTGGCATCGGTTTCCAGTTCATCCCTGCCTAAGGGAGCTATCAGCGCAATGTGGGAGGCTGTGGTTACGGGAGCATAGGAAAACCAAACCGCAACCAGCGCCCCAATCATTCCAAGAGCTAATACAATCGGGGAAGCGCGGTGTGCCCCCAGGCGAAGCCGTACCAGCAGCATAACAATGAGCGGGAGCGCTAAAATTTGATATTCTGTCAGTCCGAGGTCCCAGCTCTGGTTCATAAGACGGGCAAGCGGCGAGGGTGAGCGCACCGCAGCCGCCCAAAGAAGGATTATGCACAAGAGGGTAATCCCGCCCATGCCGAGAGCTCGGCGCGGAGCGATACGCAAATTCTCGTCATGCGAAGAAGTAAAGGAGTTTTTCCCTAAGGTCTTCATGAGCCGAGGTACTGTATCATGGCTATGACGAAGTGTCATAATGATCGTCCTGCATAACTTATTGCATGACTAACTTTGCCCGGCCAGGATTGAACGTTGACCAAGTTTGTCGGGCAGCGAGCATGGCGAGCCGTATGGAGTGACTCAAAAGTACCCCCGGGGCGCGAATTTTCTGGGCAATGATAGCCAGTCCGGGCTTCGGCTGGTGAGAACCCCGGGTTAGGGCCCTATTTCCTCAGAAATATCAAATTTATCCTGCAAGAGCTTGCTCAGGGTAAACGAGCTGCCCGGAAGGGTGATTTCATGATACTCTTGCGCGCTTATGGTCACATAGTTGACTCCCGCAGCCTGAAGAGCAGGGCGAATAAAGCGCCGCTTGTTCAATTCTTCGATATCGAGAGTGCCGGAAAAGTCGGGGACAAATTCAACAACCATTTTTGGCTCATCGTTGGCGTCGACAATGGTAAAAAGACACCGGCTCTGCTGTGCCCAAACCACGGGGGACCTAGCGCACGAAAGTTGAACCTCGGCCAACCATTCCTGCGGCATCGAGATCGGTAATTGGCCTCCACACACCGCAAAGATACTCATCTGCGGAATGACACGATCCTCTCCAAAGAAGGCGGATAACATTCGAAACAGAACTGCCTCGTGTTGCTCTAACGCAATCATATTCGCCATTATCGCATGGATTCCGCGAACGTAAAATCAAATTTGCTCTCTCGTGAGCAGCCTGGTTCGTGAGATATACTCCCGGAGGTAGATTATGATATCGTGCTGCCATGGTTTGCAGAGAAATTTGCTTATACCCAAATCCGATATTAAAAATGCCCACGGAACGGGTAGATACCATTGATACCTCTATTCATACTTTGTTAGACGATATGGCAGAAACGATGTATGATGCGCGAGGAATCGGGCTTGCCGCTCCCCAAGTGGGAATTCTTAAAAGGGTGTGCGTCATTGACGTGTCTGAGTCTCGCCGTGAGCGACTCGATTTTATTAATCCGGAAATTATTTCATCACAGGGAAAAGTGTCATCTGAGGAGGGGTGCTTAAGTATCCCGGACTATCGTGAAACTATTTTTCGCAAAGAAAAAATTTCGGTGCGTGCCCTGGACCGAACAGGTGCTGCGTTTGAGTTGGAGGCTGATGGCCTTTTGGCTATTTGTATTCAGCATGAGTTGGATCACCTTGACGGAGTTCTCTTTGTTGATCATCTCAGTCGTTTGAAGCGCGAGCTATTTAAGCGTTGGGCAAAGCGACATTTGGCGGTATGACCACCCGAGTTATTTTCTTTGGCACACCGGCATTTGCTTTACCGACATTGCGGAGGCTGCATGAAATGCCGGGGGTTGACGTCGTCGCTTTGGTTACCCAACCTGATCGACCTGCCGGCCGCGGAGCTCCCGTGCGTCAATCCCCCGTAAAGGAATTTGGTGTGGCAGCAGGCCTGCCGGTTTTGCAACCAGAGAAATTGAAGGGCAAGGAAGCCTATTTTATTGAGCAGGCGGGTGCATGGGGACCATATGATATTGGCGTTGTTATCGCCTTTGGTCAACTCTTGCCGCGGGCGGTACTTTCGTTCCCTCGATGCGGATGCGTAAATCTTCACGCGTCTCTATTGCCGCGCTGGCGGGGGGCCGCGCCGGTTCAGCGTGCTTTGTTGTCCGGAGATGCCGTAACCGGGGTATGCCTCATGCAGATGGACGAGGGGCTTGATACGGGGCCGGTATATGCGCGGGTTGAAGTGCCCATCGATTCGGAGGATACGGGAGGCTCGCTTCATGATAAGCTGGCGGAGCACGGAGCGGCGCTCTTAGAGGAAAATCTGGAGGCGATTGTTTCTGGAATTTTATTGGCTAAACCCCAAGAGAAAAGTGGTATCACCTATGCGCAGAAGGTGACACCAGAGGAGGCTCTCCTTGCTTGGGCGATGGATGCGGTGGAGGTGGAGAGGCGAGTACGAGCCTACAACCCATTTCCTGGGGCATTTACCTACTTCGCGGGGCGGCGCCTCAAGGTCTTTGGGGCGCGAGTGGTGAAGCAGGACATAGTGAGCGGGCAGGCTCCCGGCACTGTTTGTCTGGCGGCTCATGATCGTTTGGAGGTGCAGTGCGGTAGAGGAGTCCTTTCGCTCCTCGATGTGCAATCGGA
>CAZPBV010000019.1:0-12653 GCA_964584675.1 uncultured Bdellovibrionales bacterium | reverse complement strand
GGCGTCTTCCGATTGCCGAGTTTTTGAAAGCCGGCAAAATGAGGGAAGGGAATAGGTTAGGATGAGTATCAAACAATCAGTGCCGGGAGAGGTAATAGTTGCTCCCTCGATTTTGGCCGCTGACTTAGGGTGTCTTGAAACTGAAATTCGTTCGGCGGACAGCGCCGGAGCGGATTGGATTCATATCGATGTGATGGACGGAACATTTGTGCCTCCCATTACGTTTGGGGCCAATATGGTTGCGTTGGCAAAGCGCGTCACATCGCGGCTTCTTGATGTGCATCTCATGATAGTCCATCCTGAGCGTCACATAGAGGAGTTTAAGAGAGCTGGGGCCGACAGGCTGATAGTGCATCAAGAGACCTGTCCGCATCTTCATCGCGTCCTTGGCGCGATTTGCGCCGCCGGAATGAAGGCCGGAGTTTGCGTGAACCCGGGTACGCCAGTTCAGTCAATCTTCGACGTATTACCGGTCTGTGACTTGGTGCTTATCATGACGGTCAACCCCGGGTGGGGCGGGCAACCGTTTCTGTCATCGTGCCTAGAAAAGATCGAAATCCTTAAGCGGGAGCTTGTTCGGCAGAATCGCTGTGTTCACATAGAGGTTGATGGCGGCATTAACCCGGAAACTGCCGCTCAATGCCGCAACGCCGGAGCGGATGTATTGGTGGCTGGCACAGCAGTATTTGGAGAAAAAGATCGCCGTCAAGCTATGAATGCTTTGCGTGGAAAGGCCGACTGAAGACAACCACGGGGCCTTTTTCCGGACCTTGCATTTCTGACGTGTCGCAAAACATGCGCTCCTGTGACTGCTAATTTCTACTCGATACTTGAGTGATCCCGTCACCCTTTAACTATTTCAAGTCCCTCGGGTCCCAAGTAAGAAAAGGTCCCATTATCCCATAATACTTGCACCAGCAGTCCTTTTTCTTTCGCTTCTTGGGTCGATGCCGTCACTTCGGAGCGAATATCTTTCACCACACCGATATTTTTTAGTCCGCTTCTCCGTTTCACGCGGTCGTTTGCTTTGAGCTTTGATGTTTCCGCCATGGCGATCCTTTAACTATTTGTTCTTTCAATCTTCCAAAAGTATAAGAGGAGAGAGGTCAATCAGCAAGCGGTATCCCATGCCTACATCGCGAGCAATTTGGAATATTATCGCCTGTGCCGTAGTGGCTTTTATCCTAGTAATGATTCCGTGTGGGCGCGCTGCGGAGCGGCTTTTTCATGAGGCGTTGGGCATTTTCCCAAGTTGGGCGGCACAAGGGGCCGTCCTGCTGAGTATAGCTCCGGCGGTCTATCTCTGGCGGCGCGCTAAAGGGCGCGATACGAAGGTACTCATGACGTACTGGTGTCTTGCGGCAAGCCTCGGAATTCTCATGGTCATATTCGTAAGAGTCCCGGTCGAGGCATTTCACGTCTTCATATACTGTGCTCTTGCCATGACACTGTACGGGCCGCAGCCGGACTTTTCGCCTCTGAAATGTCTCATAATTGTAAATTTTGTCAGTCTGCTTGATGAGTCTTTGCAAGGTCTGCATCCCCAACGGGTCTTTGATTTCCGTGACTTAGTCCTCAACCTCTTGGGGTGTTTGGCGGGAATATTAGCCGTCAATCCGGCGGTAGTCGCACGCCAACAAACCCTATCTGGAAGTTTTCTTCAAGACTTGCTTGTAAGTGGTCGAAACTATACTGCAGGGCATTAAAAATGTCCGAAGGTCCTCCGGCAGGACACCGCTATACTGGCCGCTGGAAAGGCTAAAATCGATCGGACTTTGGCCACCCGAACCCGGCTTTTCATTGGCAGCCAGTATTACACTTAAGAAGGGTGGCGCCGGTCCGGGCCCTGTTTGCATCGAAATACTACTGTACTGAGGGACATTGAAAATGTCCCAAGGTCCCCCGGAGGGGCAACGACGTACTGGCCGCACGAGAGGCCAAAATCGACCAGATTTTGGCCGTCCGAAAAGGGATTTTGCTGGCGGCTAGTCGGCGTGTGTAACGAAAGGTTCAGAAGTTTTGTAAGGATTGCCATGGCAAGGGAATTTGGGAAGGGAAATCACAACTTGATCTGCTCATTCTGTGGAAAAACACAGGAGGAAGTGAAGAAGCTGGTTGCCGGGCCGGGAGTATATATCTGCGACGAGTGTGTTGACTTATGTAACGACATTCTCACCGAGGAGCTCGACGAGGCTTCCGCCAAAAATCCCCGGGTTCAAGTTCCTACTCCGCGCGATATTCGCTCTTCCTTGGACGAATATATCATCGGCCAGGAACGCGCTAAAAAGATTCTTGCGGTTGCGGTCCACAATCACTACAAGCGAATTCAGACGAACCAACATCCGCGTGCCGAGGTCGAACTGCAAAAATCAAATATTCTTCTCATTGGGCCCACTGGTTCGGGAAAAACTCTTCTTGCTCAAACTTTGGCGCGGGTGCTTGATGTTCCCTTCACGATTGCCGATGCCACCAGTCTTACGGAGGCAGGCTATGTCGGAGAAGACGTAGAGAACATTATCGTAAATCTGTTGCAGGCGGCCGACTATGATGTGGAGAAAGCTCAGCGAGGAATAGTCTACATAGACGAAATTGATAAGATTGCCCGAAAGAGCGATACGCCCTCGGTAACTCGGGATGTATCGGGCGAAGGTGTTCAGCAGGCGCTCTTGAAGCTTGTTGAAGGAACCAAAGCTAATGTTCCGCCCAAAGGCGGCAGAAAGCATCCGCAGCAGGATTTCATTCAGGTTGATACCACCAATATTCTCTTTCTTGTGGGAGGGGCGTATGACGGAATTGATCGCATAATTCGCCAGCGCATAGGTAAAAAGAGCCTGGGCTTTGGAGCCACTGTTCTCAATGTCGAGAAAGAGGAGTCGGGCGGCATTTTGCATCACCTTGAAACCGAGGACTTGCTCAAATTTGGCATGATTCCCGAATTTGTCGGACGGGTTCCCGTGGTGGCCGCTCTCGATGAGCTCGATGAAAAGGCCCTCATTGAGGTCCTCACCAAACCTAAGAATGCGCTTATTAAACAGTACCGCCACCTCATAGCGCTCGAGGGAGCAGAGCTGAGCTTTACTGATGAAGCGTTGGTTGCAATTGCAAAAAAGGCCATTGCAAAAAAAACCGGTGCGCGCGGTTTGCGGGCAATTATTGAAGAGTGCATGCTCGATACCATGTACGACATCCCAAGCAATTCCTCTATTAAAGAGGTAATCGTGACTCCCGAAGTAATTAACGATGGGGCGCCGCCGGTGCGGGTACTTGAGAAAGAGCAGAAGTTGGCGTCGTAGCGCTTCTTGTCCCTTTTGGTCGCATGGCATGGCTTCGGTCGCTTACGAGCATACCGCAAATTCCGTCTGTGCTCCGTCGCAGTATGTTGGATAGCGCAGCGGTGCTCCAATCACGCGTTTTAGCAAACTATTGCAGATGCGCTGATTTGAAAGATAGTGGTACATTCCGCGGGCGCGCGCTTCCTCTGATGTTAGCTCTCCCGGATACGGTAAAGAAAAGCGATGACAATAGTAGCTAACAACCTCGCGCGCCAGAGCGGGCTTGTCGTCAGAAACGCACAGTACCGGCGGGGGATTGGGGTAGTCTAGGAGAGACACAATTGTTCGCGCCAAATCCTCCACATGGATCCGGTTGGTCCAACGGCTGCCGCCATCGACAAGACAATAGGTGCCGTGTGACAGGGCGTGGCTGAGTCCTCGGCCAGGGCCGTATATTCCCGCAATTCGAAGGCATGTAACGGTCAACTTGCTTGAGAGGTATTGCTCTTCAACGCAGAGACGACTACGCGCGCTTGGGGAAAATGGAGTGCAAGTGCTTTTCTCGTGAACTTCTTCTCCGCTGAGACCGCCAAATGTACCGCTCGTGCTCAGATATAGAGCACGCGCAAACGACGCACATTCGAATAAGCGCAGTACTGCCTCGATGTTGACATGTTCGGGCACGCTGTCTACCACGGTCCTAAGGGAAGGGAATTCCTTGAGCACAGCCTCGATAGTGCGGGGATTCCCGCAATCCACGAGTCGGGCGACATACCCCTTTTTTAGTAACCGGGTTAAGCCTTCCTCTGACCGACAGGTAATAACGAAACGGTGAGGCGATAGCGCCGCTGCGACATATCTGAGCGTGTAGCCGCCGCCAAGGAGCAGTAATTCGGGCAACATCGGTTATTTCTTGCATGTTGCATCAGAACAATCGCCCTTAAGGTCATCATACCCGCCCGCATTAAAGACATTATGAAAACCCCGAGCAAGCAAAGTCTGTTTGGCGAGATCGGATCGTCTCCCGCTCCGACAGTAGAGAACAATCTCGCGATTCTTATTATTACCAAATGCTGCTAGACGCGCTTCGACGGAATCATGTGGTATGTTGATGGCGCCTTCAACGTGCCCGGCCGCATATTCTTCAGCGCTTCTCACATCCACGAGCAAGGCCCCATGCGACACTTTGTCGAGAGCCAAGGTGCTTGAAATATCGGCTCCCATTGCCGTGCTGGGTATGCAGACGAACAGAAACACGGTCAATAAGATAGTAATTGAAGTGGGGAGGAATCTATGGTTCTTCATGTATGCTCCTGAGATGTCGACTATGTAGTAGCCTATAGCCGAAAACTTTCTAGAAACGGCCTCCTGAAAATACCGGCTGTCAAGGATGACTGTAGCGTGTTACCGTCGATTCGATCAAATCGAAGGGGTATTCCTATGGATGGGGCTTCTCAAGGGAGTCAGGCAAACCACGGAAATGGTGTAGTGTATATTCATGAGTCGGATGGGCGGGATATTGGAGATGCCCTGACTGTCATAGCTTCCGTAATTTTGCTTCTTGTTGGTGATGGTTGGAGCGAGAGGGGGCTGGCATGCCTCATGGTGGTTTTCGTTGTTTTTCAACGTCGCTTTCGAACGTTGGTTGATGCTCGCCTCGCTCGAATGGAAACAAGATTTCAAGAGATGTATTTGCGTGTCGATGGTTTGGCGACAACTGTCTCCGAACAGTGGCAATCGCTTCAAAAGGAAATGGATAATTTACGACGGGAACTGAGGTTGAGTGCCACCCCTGTTCCTGTGCCTCAGTCTGTGCCGGAACGACGAAGGCCGGCGCGCTTTCATTGGGGAATTGCCGCCCCGCTCATCTTATTTTTTTGCACTCTCAATGGAGTTCTCTTGAGGGCCCTTAACCATGAGATAGCAGCTTCCAATGATCACTACCAAGGTGTGCACGCGCGGCTTCAGGAACTGGAGCACGCTGCTTCGCAGAATCGCATGCGAGTGGAAGCGGTTACTGCGCTTGGTCAGGAACTGAATAACTGGATGAGTGTCCAAATTGCTCAATCACTGCGGACAGCGTGCGGGCCGAACGGGGAGGAAGGAAATGCTTTGTCTGTGGCGGCCACAGCCCATGAATCTTTGCCCGATAATGCAATAGCCCGCATGTTTCCTGAACCAGACCTGACTGAGGCTCGGGCGCAGCTCTTGCGCTGAATTCCTACAATTCCAATATAATGCAGCATACGCCCGCCAGAACAATCAGGCCTCCAAGAATACGCCGGGCAAACGCTTCTTCCCGGAACGCCATTCGTCCGCCGATTATTGAAAATAACAGCGAAAGGCGAAGTAGAGCCATGACGTAGGGAGCCGGCAAAAATTGAAGTGCTATGAGTTTGCTGACCATAAAGAGCAGTTCAAAGAAACCTCGCAACCAGAAGCGTCGCTGTTCTATAAGAAGCTGCTCTGCATGTTGGCGCCTCATAACAAGAAAGGGGACAAAAAAAACAGCCGCTAGGGCGGTCATCGTGGCGCCGGCCAGAACCGGTGTGCTTCGTTGCACCGCCAATTTATCAAAACAGGTATTGAGCGCAAAAAATAAGGCAGTCATGAGTGCCAGGGCAATTCCTTTTCGTTCGCGCGGCCCGGGAAGACTGTGCGGGCGATAGATTGCCGTAATACTTCCGATCACCACGAGCACAACACCGCATGAACCCAACCACCCAATGGAGTCGCCCCCTATCAGGGGCGCTAGTATAAGAAGAAAAACGGGGGAGAGAGACAAAATTGAAGCCAGAAGCGAAATATCCGCCAGAGACAGAGCCGCCATCTTGGACCACTCCGCTAGGCAGTCGGTAATGCTGCGTGCCAGCACGAGCAGCACAAACTGACCGCCTAATTCAAACGGCTCGTAACCCGCAATGCCGAGCGCACCTAGCAGCACAGCGTAGAATGGGAGGGCATACACAAAGGAGGCAAAAGTTGAAATAGTGCTGTCAACTCGGGTTGCCAGGGACTTGCTGAGTAAGTCCTTTGAGGTGGCAAAAAGAGCGCTGATGATGGCGGCAACAATTCCCATGACCCCACCGCAAGTAACCCTAAGGACGAAGGTTACCCGGAAATCTCCACAAGTAATAATTGCGCCAGCCCAATAACAAAGCCAAGCACACCGCCAACAAGTTCAACAAAGACCAATTCCTTGCGCATAATGGCATAAATAATCTCTTCCAGCTTGTCCGACGAGAAGCCGGATACTTTGCTTTCTACAATCGCGTGTACGTCAAACTCTCCCTCCAGTTCATTCGACATTTTCAGTACCAGCTCATCCAGCAGTTCGTCGAGGTCGCCTTGAAACGACTGAACAATTCCCTTAATTTGAGCCGGTCCCAAAAACATTGCCGCCATGGGGATGACCTGAGGAATTTTTGCGGCGAGTGTGTGCTCAATCTTTTGCGCTATAAAGGCCCGGATAGATGGAGAAGATGCTTTTGTCTTCAAAAAGCCGCTCACTTCGGTAATAGAAAGCAGTTCATTCGATACGATTGCGCCGAGTTTCTGCGCAAAGGCTTTTTGTCTTTTAGGAAAAACACCGTGAATTCGAAGGCCGAAAAAACGCCGCTCCTCTCGCGGATGAAAGAGCATTTTCACGGCAATCAAATTTGTCACCCAACCAATGAGGGCGGCGATCACAGGAATCGAATAGTGTAAGTATACTTCCATATCGGTCTTTAGTCTCCGTAGCAGCCATAGATACCGTTGCTGGACGCGGTGTATCTCCCCGAGCCGATGTAGGAGTTCTCCGTCTCAGTGCGCCCATTACTGTCGGTGGAGCAAGTTCCATCACCGCTTGGCTTATAGGTTCCTCGTTCGGTGATGCTTAGTTTGGCGGTATTTTCGTGCTTTACCGGGCGAATATCGTACTGTCTGCCGGCGACAGTGTTGACCGTGCCCCGACAGGTGCCATCATGAACTTCGCGATAACAGTTTTGGTAAACAGATAAATAATCCCAGCAATCACAGGCTTGATATTTTTTACTCGCTTTCTTGAGACACTCGTTATACCCATAGTGGTCAAAGTCTGGATAGGAATAGCAATGGTGGGGCGGCTGCTTAACAGCAATTTCCATTTCAAAGTCTTGCGCCCCCGGCAAAACTTTGATCCCGGAACTTCCAAACTCAATGCCATTCATGGCTGCTTCGCCTATTGCTATACTATTTGCATCATAGGAAGTATAAATTATAGACAGCTGTTCATCAGGTAGTTCGGGGCCGGGGTATCCTTTGGTAGGGGCACAAGAAGTTTCTGATACCGCCAGGCTTACAAGTAAACAAGCGCGAAAGAGCCATTTCATCGAACCACCCGCTATGCAAAAATAATGAGGGCGAAAGACCATCTCAAGGGGCTGCTATTACCACTGAGCATTAATCGAGGCTATATTGTATATGACAGAAACAAAATCACCGGAAGTCCCCCAGAAGAAACCCTATGTTATCGAAATGGAACCGGGCACCTATTTTTGGTGCGCCTGCGGCCGCTCGAAGAACCAGCCATTTTGCGATGGCTCACATTCTGGCACTGGGTTTAGCCCGGTGACCTTCGAAGTTACTGAAAAGAGGAAGATAGGGTGGTGTGGGTGTAAGCAGTCTGCCAAGGGCTGTTTATGTGACGGTGCTCACAAGCGATTGTAGGGAAAAAAGGGGCGAGGAGGTTTCAGCGCATTCCATTGCTCTGTCCTCCGGAGGACGTTTAGGACACATCCATGTGTCTGTTGGCGCCGAATTCAAAAAAAACACGCGTGAACTATTTTTGAATTCGTCCAGGGATCAGTTACCGTGCTACTTCGTGGGTGGGTGCCTCTCGATGACAGGTGCCGGCGCAGCCCCGCACCTTATGATTGCCACATGGATGCAGCATGTGTTCCAGTGTTTCTAGTAACTCCGCAACCGTGCCACATTCCTTAGGATCCACTAAGCGCAATGATACATAGCGCTTGTCACTTTCCAGGTTTTGTATGGGATTAGGTATGCTCAGATGGGACATAGCGACCTCCTTTGTCTTATCCACTTGAGAAGCGCGTCCATTGCGCTCTAGAAGAAACTTCGGACCTATCGCTTCTAAACTTCTTGTTTTGGCGCTAAATTCCATTGAGGCGGCGATAACTTTTATGGTCATCGCTCTAACCTATTGAAAATATGTTATTTTTGTAAGCAATGGACCTGGCGAAACCCTCATTAGAAAGCGTTCATGTAGTCTTAGTAGAGACCTCTGAGCCCCTCAATATCGGGTCGGTAGCTCGGGCTATGCTGAATTTGGGATTTCAAAAGCTTCATTTGGTGAGTCCCGCAGCCTATTCAAGGGAACGCGCGGCTGTAACCGCCTGTTGGGCCGACAAGTTGCTTGACACCGTGTCTCTGCACACGTCTCTGCAATCTGCCTTGTTGCCGATGCGGCAGGTAGTGGGGTTTTCGGCTCATGCCACGAAGGCCCGGGCAGAGCAAGTCAACTTGGCGGATTGGGTAACGGCATTTCTTGAGGAGCCAGCGTATCCGGTTGCTTTGGTGTTTGGACCAGAAGACTGTGGTTTGAGGCAAGAACATGTCGAGCAATGCCGCTGGCTGGTGCGGCTGCCAGCCTCAACAGAATATGAGTCCTTCAATCTTGCGCAAGCGGTGTTACTTGCGCTCTATGAACTTTGTAGGCGGGTTGGCGCTTCCGCCGCATCCACGATGTCTCATCCGCGGGAGCTTCCAACATGGAATGAGTTTCAACAGTTGGATCGTCTTGTAGATCAAGTTGCAAGACAATGCGGTTTTTTTCATTCAGGAACTCCTGCACCGGTGCCCCCGCTTCTTAAAAAGTTGATGCGGCGCATGGACCCAGATGAGCATGAAATGCGAGTCCTTTTGGGCCTATTTAATCGTATTGAAGCCGTATTGTCGGGGCGTGTTCCGTTTCGGCCATCAAGCGGCGAGCCCGACTCGTAACCACATCTTAACTCCGATAAAAATCACCCTCGGGTAAAATTCTACAGCCGGACTCGACTCTCGCCAATTTTGCTTATGGAACAAAGATATAGCTACCGCCCCAGGCGCCATAGCTATTACTACTAATTCCATTTCTTGAGCTTCCAGCGTAGCTGCCTGCTCCGGGTCTTATTTGAATGGTAACGATCCCGCCATTCTGTAAAGAGATGCGCCCCGCATGCACTGCCGCAGTACAAATAGAACTGTCATAGGTGTATACGTCGGTACCCCAAATGCTTCGTGTTTGCCCGATTCCTGAGGGACAGGAAAAAGTAAATTGCTGATCGACGTAGGTGTACACCGGTTGAGCAGTCTGAGCAAAGTCAATGTTGGGTATTGTATTGGTAATAAGTTCCACACCGCTGCCGATATCAAGGAATACAAAACTAAGATCGTAGGCGGAACCGTAGAACGTGCTCTTTATTCCGTTGCGTATCGAACCAAGGTAATAGGGCGCGCCTGGCTTGACCCTAATCTTTACGTTCCCGCCCACATTTCTATTGAACAGTCCCAGATGAAGGGCGGCAACGCATATTGGCGAGTCCGCTGTGTAGATATCGTTACCGAATATTGAGCGCAAAGTTTCAACGGGGTTGGCAGGGCAGAAGAGGAGCGCCTCTGTGCCGACTCCCCCGCCAAGATCAAGCGCGCTTACGCTCCATGCGACCGACGTAGCGCCGGGAAGAGGAGTAGCAGGGTTTGAAGGAGATGTTGGCGTAGGACCGGGAGTCGGAATTCCTACTGATAAAGAAGCACATAAGCCGGCATCACTCTTAAGAGCCTTTTTCAACTTCTTTATCTGCTTTCGGATTTTCTCCTTTGTCTGGGAACTTAAATTCTTTTTCTTAAGATTTTTTGCCAGAGATGCGATCTTGGTCGTTAGGGGAAGAAAGCTTCCATTCTTGAGCCGGGAGCCGGGAATCCACTGCGAATGAACAAATCCACAGGTGGCCTTGTTAACCTGCGCAATGAGGCTTGCATCCAGAGCGATACCTTGGGCTTGCGAGGATTGAATTTGGGTGAGAATGCTCATGCTTAAGGCAAAGAACAATAGCAAACACTTAGTATGGCAAGTTGCTCTCATATGTTTTTCCTGTGAAAGGGAAGTGATTTTGGGGGGACCACACGCTGCAAGCAAAGGCTCCCAAAGTAGAGCCTCACAAAGACCCCCATAAAATAGTAAGCTATTTTCTAACAGCAAGCGGCGATAAATTCAAGGTGCTGGTCAGTCGTATCTGAGAGATGGATCTGGAATGGAGAATGTTTTCTTACTGCCGTCCTGTAAGGTTACTTCAACGGTGATATCGCTGGGGTAGTCTCCGCCGGGCTTGCTAAAACTCCATTTTTCTCGGCCCGTTTCGACTGCACCATCGAGCATCTGGGTTCCTTCCTCTATGACTGAACCCTGCGAGTCCTTCAAGAGGACGGAAGAAATGTGGTACGTCCATGCTTCGGGGGGAAGAATGGCCAGGCTGCCTTGGTTATTACTTTCGGGCTTAAAAAGAAACCCGTTGGCTCCGTCAAAAGTAGTGCCCTGTGGATCAAAATGTTCGTCACCTGATGACAAATCGGGAGAGAGCATCCCGGAGGTCGCGGCCCCTGCGACACTTCCGGTGGGCTTGGCAGCGTCCAGACTCATGGTGGTGGAAGTCGACTCGCCTGCCGCGACCTTTTCTACGAAAGTGCGTGCCGAGAGTAGAGCGCTTTCCAGCGCGGCCACCGCTATGGTTGGATCATTGGCACCGCCTCTCCCGTCGTATAGAGCGGTGGTGTTACTGTCAAGTTGAGCTGCGCTAAATGACTCAGAATAAATTTGATCAGCTTCTTCGGCACTAAGACTTCCACCATCGCGGAACTCTTTCAGCGCGTCAATAGTTGCCTGTTCCATCGGAACATACCCGTCGGCCTTTTGGAGCTTGCCCTTATGTTTAGTCAATAGTTCTTGAAAGTTATTGGCATTGTCTTCGCCTTTCAGCGCTCTAATACGCTCAGTTGCCACAGCGGCAAATAATTCCTCCTCGCTTACCTTGCTATCGCTCTGAGAGGGCAAAATGCTCCTCAGAAACACCTCGAAAGCTGACTGTTGTTCATCGGAATTGTTCGGGTCCGGCGAATCGACCGGCGCTGTAGGCGTTTGTGATGTCTGAGTATTTTCGGTTCTGGTGACAGCTACCATGGCATCCTCTCCTGTCGTAACTCGTGTCGAGTCTGGAACAAGCCGTGTTCCATTACCAACGGTTAAGCAGATTACGTGCCAACCTCGGGCCGGAACGAGGGGCAGAGGTCCCACAAGGCGCACTCACTGCATAACGGACGCTGGGCTTTACAAACACGTCGGCCATGAAAGATGAGGCCGTGGTGAAGGCCGTGCCACGTTGAGGGTTTAAATATCCGCATAAGGTCTTGCTCAACTTCATCAGGGCCTTTTCCCTGGGAGAGCCCCAGCCGGTGGGAGACTCGAAAAACATGGGTATCCACGGGCAAGGCTGGAAATTCCCCTTGTTCGCATAGCACCACATTGGCGGTTTTTCGGCCCACCCCCGGGAGCGAGAGGAGTTCTTGATGGGTGCGTGGAAGTGAGCCGCCAAAGTCAGACATCACCGACTGAGCGAGCTTAATGATATTCTTCGTCTTGGTCTTATAGTAATTGATAGGCCGTATAATTTGTTCTAATTGAGGAATCGACGCCGTGGCAAGCGTCTTAAAGCCGGGGAAGGCCTTAAATAGCTCAGGCGTCACTTGATTGACCTTCTTATCAGTGCATTGAGCGGACAAAACCACCGCCACAACAAGCTGATAATCGTTTGCAAAATTCAGTTCCGAGCGGGCATCGGGATAGGTCTTGCCAAGACGGGCGATGAGTCTGCCAGGAATGTTTGTTAACTCGCTGAATTGACTAGCCAAATCTTTCTTGGAAGTATCGCGAGCAGTTTTTTTGGAACCCATAATCTAAATCCTACATGGGGCAGGAGGAGATTCACCAGTATGTAAGCCGGATAGCGCGGGGCGACAAGACCTGCTACCGCGCCTTATGCCGGGTACTAGCAAAAGAAATGCTCTACGTGCCCGTGATGTACTCCTCGTCTGACGATGATGGCGTGACCCGCATGCGGGTTTTTGCCCAAGAAGCGGAGGGGAGGACGAAGGTAGTCGTTTTTACGAGTGCCGATGAATTGGAGGAGTGGAGAGACTCTCAGGCTGTTCAGTGCGAGGCATTGCCTCTGCTGGGTGTTGACGCCGGCACTGCGGTTGGTGAAGACGTGTGGCTGGTGGTAAATCCGTGTCGCCCGTATCAGATAGAGTTATCGCCTTCTTGGGTGCGATTCCTAGCGATGAGTGAAACCAAGCCGGTGTTGG
>CAZPBV010000018.1:0-17739 GCA_964584675.1 uncultured Bdellovibrionales bacterium | reverse complement strand
CGTTTAATGAACTTGCTAGCGTGAGGGGCGGTAGGGCATGTCATGGCTTCCCGTAAGGTGGCCCAGCGCTGCTCATCGATTGGAAGGGCGGCCTCGATTGGGCCTCTTCTGCGGCAAGCCAGGAAGGGCATTTTGGAGTCAGATTGCAACCGGGGGGATATACAACATGAGCAATGATGGAAAAGAGCAGAACGAACAAATTCCGTGGGGACAGCGGTTGTTTGATCGCCCTATAGTCCTTCTCCTCCTCGGCCTCGCTACCATGTTTTGTTTTTACACCATATGGGGGTTGATAGAGATCATTACCCTACCCCATTCAACACTACCATGAGCGCATTTAGGAGGAGATGAAAATAGTATGGCTGAGGAAATGCATTCCGGTTTGGTCAGTCCAACAGGCGTGTGGTGGAAGCCCGTAGCTTCCCAAGAAAAGCGCTGGGTGTTGGTTTCTTTTATTTGGTGCATGGTGCTTTTTGCGATGATGCCGTTCTGGCATATTCGCGGCGGCCAGAACCCGACGGGCATCCGCACCAAAGTAGATCCCGCCGCTTATGCTGCGCGGGTAGAGCGCTTCATTCAAGAATATCAAGTCGGCACTGAGGCCGGGATTCCCGTGGTGGCGCCGCCGCCAGGAGCGGACATTTACTTGCTCGCCCACATGTGGGGTTGGCGTCCGGTACTGAAATTAAAGAAGGGCGTTCAATACACCCTGCATATCTCGTCTCAAGACGTTAATCACGGTTTTAGCTTATTTCCAATTAACGTCAATTTTCAAGTTGTTCCGGGGTATGACTATGGATTGAGGGTGACCCCAAATCAATCTGGGGATTTTCGAATCATCTGTAATGAGTTCTGTGGCATCGGGCACCACCTGATGATTGGTAAAGTGATTGTGGAGGAGTAAGAGACATGACAACCGCAGTGGCAGCACTCGCTGAACGATTTCGAACTTGCCCCATCACAGGCATTAAAGTTGACCGAAAAGCAGAGTCGTTGGTCAAGATTAATGCCGTTGTGGCGGTAGTGTGTTTTCTCATTGGAGTGGTGGCGGCGTTTGGACTTGTGTTGACGCGGTGGCAGGCCGTGCACTTGCTGTCTGCGGAATACTACTATCGCTTTCTCACCATTCATGGCGTGAACATGCTGATCTTCTTTATCATATTTTTCGAAATGGCGGTTCTCTATTTTGCCGGCCCCATTCTGCTTAATTCGCGACTTCCGGCGCCTCGGTTAGGTTGGCTTGCCTTTGTTCTCATGTTGTTGGGGGCAGTCATGGTGGACTGGATGATATTTTCGGGACAGGCAGATGTGCTCTTTACTTCCTATCCCCCACTTCGTGCTGCTTCGTGGTACTACCTTGGAATTATTTTGTTTGCCGTTGGCGCACTCATTGTTACTTTTCTATTTATTGCGTCGCTTATTGTCGCAAAGAAGGAGAAATCATACGAAGGTTCTATTCCCCTTGTTACCTTTGGCGCTCTTACCGCCAATATTATAGCCATTATTACGTTGGTGCATGGTGCGCTTATCTATATTCCAACGTGGCTTTGGTCTCTTGACCTTATGTCGCTCGATCCCCAAATATACCGCTTGATTTTCTGGGGCCTTGGTCACTCATCCCAGCAGATTAACGTGGCAGCCATGGTTGCGGTGTGGTACATGCTTGCGGGGCTTACCGTCGGCGGGGTAGTTCTTAACGAGAAGATTAGTCGGATAGCTTTCTTTCTATACATTCTTTTTATTTCGATGGCGTCTGCGCATCACCTTTTGGTGGATCCCGGAATGGGTCCGGCATGGAAGGTATGGAATACTAGTTATGCAATGTACCTTGCCGTCCTTGCTAGCATGATTCATGGCTTCACCGTGCCGGCCGGAATTGAGATGGGTCAGCGCATGCGCGGATACGTGAACGGCACATTTGAATGGCTACGCAAGGCCCCGTGGAGCGACCCAGGGTTTTCGGGGCTCGTGCTATCGGTAATAATCTTTGGTTTCTTGGGCGGAATAACCGGAGTTACCCTAGGGACTGAGCAGATTAATATTATGGCCCACAATACTTTACGCATTCCAGGGCACTTCCACGTAACCGTTGTCGGAGGCACGGCCCTGGCTTTTATGGCGGCGACGTACTACCTCTTGCCGCTCATTTTCAAGAAGCGCGTTGCTTTTTGGGGAATGGCTAAGCTTCAGCCTTGGGTTTTTGGGTTAGGCATTACCCTCATGGCCCTGTCTATGTCTTTTATGGGAATATTTGGAGTTCCGCGGCGTCACTGGGATATTACGGGCACAGGGGCAGCGTTTCCTATCGATTTTCACCCCGCAGTAACCCTTATCCAAACGCCATTCGGCATAGGCGGATTAACAGCAGCCGTTGGGGCCCTCATGTTTATTGTGGTGGCGGTTGTCAGCGTCTTTTTTGGGCGACCCTTTACTGAGGACAGTATTGCTAACGGTGAAAGCGGCATTCCCCAAGGAATAATGAAAATGCCTTCGCAGGTGCATTCCGGCTCTACGGTGGCTCGGGTGCATAAGGCCGGTACACCCGGTACGATCATTCTGGTCGCCATATTCCTGCTATGCTTTGTGGTGTACTACTTTGTGAATTGGAAGCTCCTTTCGTTTTTGTGGAAAATCGGGTGAGTGCCACCAGTCCTATTTCGCATCCTATCCACGATACGGCGAGCGATATTCGGGCAGCTGGATGTCTGTTGCTCAGTTGGATGGTTACGACAGGATTCATGTGGGGATTTGCGTTTTTTCACCTGCCGAGCGCTTCTCCAGAGTGGCTCACCCGGGCGCAGGTAGCTTGTTTTGGCGTTGATGAGACCGGATTGCCCGATACTTTTGGTTGGATGTTACTGATACTAGCACCCGTTTCTTTGCTCATCGCATTAATGTCTGCTCTCGGTCGGGAGATGCTGGCAAGCGTTCGATCGACTATGAATTTTGGCGCGGGTCGGGTAGTAGTTTATTTTCTATGCCTGGGTATTTTCGCGGAATCGATTTGGATAGGTAGTAGAATTCAAGCCGGTCTTGGCGCTCGCAGCAGAAATGACGTTGCGCTCAAGACAGAGGCTCTTCCCGAAGGGTATGCTCGCACGAGTCGCGTTGCGTCTCCGTTTCAACTGGTAGATCAGAATGGCGAATCGGTTTCGCTAGAGAGATTTTCTGGCTCGCCTCTTATTCTTACTTTTGCTTTTGCTCATTGCCATACTATTTGCCCTTTTATTGTTAAAAATGCGAAGGACGCGATGGCGCGCTCCGGGATGGAAGAGGCTCATCTTGTCGTTATTACTCTTGACCCGTGGCGCGATACACCTGGAGCACTGGCGAGCCAAGCTCGAACTTGGGACTTTGGTAGTCGTGAACACTTTGTTTCAGGGCCGGTTCATGAGGTCGACGGCACTCTTGAGCGTTACGGTGTGCCGCGACAGCGCGATGAAAAAACAGGAGATATTGTACATCCTGCGCTTGTCTATGTGATCGATCCTCAGGGGTTGATAGCGTATTCGTTTAACAACCCTTCACCCCAGTGGCTTTATGACGCGGTTATGCGAGTTCGCAAGACCTCGTGACCGCGGATTGCCAACGAGACGGAGCACGGGTGAACAACGCACCATTCTACAGAAGGACATTTTCGTTGACGGCTACTGTTTCTGATAATCGGCCTTACCTTTCCAAGCTGCTTGAGCGGTTGGTTGCGCCTTTTTTTCGCCTGTTTGATAGGTTCTATGGTTCGCGTTATTCCCCGCTCTATCGCAGCGGGGCCCTTGTTGCTGCCCTCTTTGTGATTTTGCTCGTGACCGGTTTGTACCTTGTGTTTTTTTATAGCGTCTCGCAACCATATGAGTCCCTCAGTCGCATACAGTCAGATTTGTGGTTTGGGCGCTGGGTGCGCGCGGTGCATCGTTATGCGACTGATGCCGCGCTGGTTGCTCTCGCTTTCCATATTCTCCAAATCTTGGTTCACGGAAAGACGTGGGGTCCGCGATTACTTGCCTGGATAAGCGGGATAGTGCTCCTTGCGGCCCTCTTGGTTTCAGCTTGGACCGGTTATGTCATGGTGTGGGATCGTCATGGACAGCTTCTTGCTCTCGGTGGAGCATCCATGCTCCAGGTGCTCCCCTTTCTTCGCGATGTTCTAGCGACGGCTTTCGATGGAAGCACTAAGGTGGATCAAGGGTTCTTTTTCATGAACCTCTTTTTGCATGTTGGAGTTCCTCTTCTCATGGTTTTTGGTCTTTGGGCGCACACCGCCCGTCTGGCGAGGGCCGACTGGTTCCCCGCTCGAAGCACGTTTTTGTGGCTCACTATCGCCATCGTGCTACTCGGGATGTGGTGGCCTGCTCCCCTATCGGCTCCAGCCGATTTGCTGTCTTTGCCCGGGGAAGTTCCTCTCGATTGGCTGTATGCCTTTTGGCTTCCTGTAGTTGAAAAGGTGAGTCCCAAAGCCGGCATTCTTATCATGGTAGTAACGGTGGCGTTTCTTACTTCCATCCCGTGGTGGTGGCGCTTGCGCCGCAGACCGGAGCCGTCGAACGTGGACCCAAACACATGCACGGGCTGCACTCAGTGTGCTCATGATTGTCCGTATGAAGCTATCTCGATGCTCCCCCATCCGGCGGGAAAACGCTTGTTCGCTCATGTTGAGCCGAGCCTATGTGTCAGTTGCGGCATTTGCGCAGCTTCATGCGATGACCGCGCTATTGGTCCACCGGGACGCACAGCCGCGGAGCAAGTTGCCCAAGCCGAGTTATTTGTCCGTTCATGCGGGGAGGTTGCCCCCGGTACTGTCGTTGCCATTACCTGCGAACACAACGGCGCATTTGCGAATGCGCTGAGTGCCCAGTGCGCTGATATTCCACAGGTGCGGTTATATCCGGTGGACTGCTGTGGTACCGTGCATAGTGACACACTTGAGGCGTTGCTCATGGCGTTTCCAGGGATCTGTATTCTCGGTTGTGCTGAGGGTAACTGCCGCAACCGGGATGGACTAAGCCTTATCCGTCAACGCATATATGAAAAGCGTGTGCCATTTCTTGCGCGCTCTATTGATAGAGACAGGGTGGCGTTAGCCTCCTTTTCGGATGCCGAGGTGAGCCGGGCTCGAGAGACAATCGAATCGCTCGTGGGACGCTTGGGAAGCGGTGCAGAGGACAGTTCTTATACCTGGGGACGGAGAGTCGGTATGTTGACGCGGCGTGCCATGGCCACAACAGTGCTGTTACTGCCCATAGCATATTTGTCCCAGGCGCCTTATGGGGCGGACCTTGACCATGCCTTACTTCGAATAGCCATCAAGATTCCGGGACGAGCAGTGGAAAATTGCCGTCCTCTGAGCGATGAGGAAAAAGAGACCCTTCCTAAACACATGCAGCCGCCCCGAATATGTGAAACAGTCTTTGTGGACTACACTCTGCGGGTGACACTTGATGGCGCGACAGTGGCTGAGGAACTTTTTACGCACCGGGGCGTGCAGGGAGATGCGCCCCTCCTTATCAACAAGGACATTGTTGTTCAGCCGGGGGAACATGACTTGAGCGCGCGTTTAACCCCGCGCGATCAAAAGCGGCCGTCTTCATTGGTAGCCAGTATCACCTTTAGCGGGCAGAGTCATTTTCTTGCCGGAAAAATTCAATTGCTTGGATTGGATGACAAACGCGAAACCCTGATCTTGCGAAATTAGGGTATCCCTGCTAGAAGGGTCGAAAACCGCCACGAAAAATCCGAATTCTCGAGCAGAATCAATAAATTAAGCTAAAATCGCCCCTACCATCTTTTAGGTAAAAATCAGCCAAAATTGCTTCAAATTTTGGGAGGCCGGTTTCTAGGATAAACCCTTGAAGTTAAGATGAAATCAGAAAATCTTATGGCGGTTTTCGACCCTTTTAGCAGTATTACCCAAATTAGCACACCGGCGGCACGTATGAGTTCGAGGTCAGCCGCAACCCCCTTGACTCCCACAATTGAGGCAGTAGTAACAGCCTGCCTGACGCACCATGAGAGAAGACCCGCAGCGCATACATGGGGGGGCATCTTCCTGAGGATGAAAGGTCAGTCGAGATGGAGGTGTTTGGTTCTGAGGAGCTGACTTTGATTCCGTTGGCGTACCATCGATCGAGTGGTCGGAAGACCGAAAACGTATTCCCAGTTCGGATTGCTCGGCAGGGCTGAGGAACTTGAAGGCCAGCCAACGAAATACGTAATCCACGATGGATTGCGCCATTGGTATCTCCCTATTGGCTGTAAAGCCGGAAGGTTCAAATCGAGTATAGGTGAATTTTCTTGCCAGTGTTGCCAGGGGCACACCATACTGGAGGGCAATAGAAACCGCGGTCGCAAAAGCATCCATGATACCTGATAATGTCGATCCCTCCTTTGCAACAACCAAGAAGATCTCCCCTGGCATGCCGTTCTCAAAGAGTCCAACGGTCAGGTAGCCTTCAAGCCCTCCTACGCTAAACTTGTGGGTAAAGGCCTTACGCTCATCCGGAAGCTTGCGGCGTATGGGAGTAAGGGAGATCTCGGCCTCTTTTGATTCCGCGGTCGTAAGGGGTTGGGTCCGTTTTGAGCCGTCACGGTAGAGCGCAATAGATTTGAGGCCAAGCCGCCAGGCCTCTACGTATATATCGAATATTTCTTCAACGCCCGTCTCGGCGGGAACGTTCACGGTCTTGGAAATCGCTCCTGAAATGTACGGCTGCACAGCCGCCATCATGAGGAGGTGCCCGCGATAGTGGATGGAGCGCTCACCGCGGAGAGGCCTAAAAGCGCAATCAAATACGGCCAAGTGCTCGGGCTTGAGAAGCGGAGTCCCTTCGATCGTGTCATTGGAATGAACATATTCCACAATACGCTTGATAGAATCATCATCATAACCGAGTCGCTTCAGCCCGCGGTTAACACTGCTATTCACTATTTTGAGCATACCGCCATCGCAAAGTTTCTTGTACTTAACGAGGGCGAGATCGGGCTCGATACCGGTAGTATCGCAGTCCATCATGAATCCGATGGTGCCGGTGGGCGCAATTGCGGTGGCCTGGGAGTTGCGAAAGCCCGTCCTCTCGCCGCGAGAAAGCGTCTCTTGCCAGGCTACAGCAACCTCCCGTGCCAGTGGCGCAGGAACATATTCAAGCGATTGCGTGTGCTCCTGCCAGGCAAGGGAATGTTGTGACAGAACCGCCAACATCGGACTACGGTTGCGCCTAAACCCTCGAAATGGCTGCAGGGCCTCGGCAAGTTTGGCACTCGAAAGATAAGCCTGCGCGGTTAACAGGGACGATAAGAATGAAGCCCACTCGCGACCGGCAGGAGAATCGTACGGTAGTCCAAGTGACATTAAAAAAGCGCCGAGATTTGCAAAGCCCACTCCAATCTGGCGAAAATCTCGAGCGTTGCGGGTGATGCGTTTTGTCGGGTACCGTGAATGGTCAATGAGAATATCTTGTGCGGTTACCAAGAGATCGACTGCATGCCGAAACTCTTCAAGCGCAAACGTTCCATCCTCTCGCAGAAACGAAAGCACGTTCAAACTTGCTAGGTTACATGCAGAATCATCAATGTGCATGTATTCGCTACAGGGATTACTGGCGTTAATCCGCCCCGCCTGTGGGCAGGTGTGCCACCGATTAATGGTAGTGTCAAATTGAATCCCCGGATCTCCGCACACATGGGCGCATTGAGCAGCCCGCATAAGGATTTCACGCCCTCTTAGGCGCTCAACGACAGCACCATTGGTGACGGCGCGGGTTTCAAAGGTTTCATCGCTGAGTACCGCTCGCATAAATTCATCGCTCACCCGAATGCTTAAATTTGCATTTTGAAAAGCGACTGAATCATATGCTCCGCCAGGAACACTAAACCCGCCATCATAGCCGGCATCAATCAGAGCCCATGCCTTCTTTTCCTCAATCGCCTTGCAGCTAATAAAATCTACGATGTCAGGGTGTGAGATGTCCAAAATTTGCATTTTCGCTGCCCGCCGAGTCTTGCCCCCGCTCTTGATGCTTCCAGCCCACGAATCGTAGCCTTTCATAAAAGAAAGCGGGCCAGATGCGGTGCCGCCGCTTGAGAGTTTTTCCTTGCTCGATCGAATAGCCGACAGGTTGGTGCCGCAACCTGAACCAGACCGAAACAACATTCCTTCAACCCGTTGGAGTTCGAGCAACGACGGCATGGTATCTTCCAAAGATAAAATGAAGCAGGCGCTGCACTGGGGATGAGGCTCAACCCCTAGGTTAAACCATACCGGGGAATTAAAGGCCGCTTTCTGATGAAGAAGAACATGAGTCAGTTCCGAGCGGAAAATCTCCTCAGACTCGCTATCCCTAAAGTAGTGATCTCCTCTCCCCCACGCGCAGAGTTGGTTCACTACGCGATTGATTAGTTGTTTTACACTATATTCGCGCCGAAATGATGGGCCATGAAAATACTTAGAGGCCACAATGGTAGCTGCCATCTGACTCCAAAACTCGGGAACTTCCACCCCCTCCTGTTCGAAGACCGCCTCTCCCGAACTTCCGCGAATCTCACAGCGGCGCCGCTCCCAGCTTACCTGAGCAAAAGGATCTTCGTTTTCCCTCGTAAAGAGGCGCCGGAACCCTCGTCCCTGCGGACTCTCTAGCTCTTTTTCTTCCCCACCAGGACCGTCTCCTTGAAAAACGGCTTTATGCCCATTGGCTGGTAATGTGTCCATAGCGCTCCCCTCAATAACTATGACCTACCGTCTATATATAGTGCCCCCTATTGAGCTTTGCCACTACATATTGTGTTGTGGCGATTTGAGCATCGCTATGACGCGACGTCAATAGAAGATTGACATATCTTTTATTAATGTTCTCAAGAACCTCTCGGCACCTCTCATGCTTCGACGGCAAAGTTAAGCAGAAACAACCATACTCTGGTGAGCGCGGTCACTCCCCCGAGAGTGACTCGTTGCGCTCGCCAAATGTAGCGATTAGGAAGCCCGAAGCGGCGTGCATGTCGAGAGGAACTATGCAGACGAAGAAATTCGTAGCGTTGTTTAAGCTTCATTGCGGTACGAGTGAGCCTTCGCACCATCAGGGGAAAGCGCGCAAGACCCCCGTCTCCCTTCCTCCACCGCAGCTCTCTTATTGACGGCAGTTGCAGCTTGCCTCTGGAATCGAGCCAGGTATTCCACCACAGCTGCTCGAGCTCCAATACAAGCCTCAATAGCCTCGCAAGGAGGGTGCAGCAATCTGCGGTGCGCCGATGCCAGTATCGCAACACCCCTTCTCGCGCCAACGATGCGCGGCGCTGTGTCCGCCCCTTGAGGCGCCAAAATCCGGTTATCATGGGGTGTTGCTTTTCGCATCGCAGGGCATAGCGATACCAAGCGGTGTTCTTGAAAATATCCCAATAGAGGTGAGACGGAAGGTTTCGCAGCATTGTCCTTAGTCTGGGGAAGGAATACATAGTCGACCATGCCTGTGCATAGGTCTTGCGCCATTCCGATTCGCTCATGTGACGGTGGGCGGTGATGGCATGGAAGCTATCATACTTATTGAAGTCAGGATCGAGCCGTTCCCCCTTCATGGAAAGTTCTTTATGGTCGAGCGAACCCGGAAGCGGTGTCAGCATGAAGATACTTGCTTGATCCGGCCTGACAACTGTCGCCAAGGAGTCAACCTGCGCTGCCACTGAGCCAGGAGTATCATGTGGAAACCCGACAATATAAGCGCCGTGCACTGCCACTCCCGCCTCATGCCATGCCCCCACCATTTCCTCAAAACGTTCAACTTTATTCTGCACCTTACCCGTCTCATGCAGATTCTCAGGGTTCAGGCTTTCTATGCCAATGAATACCTGTGAACATCCGGCGCGGGCTGCCTGGTCACAGAAATTGGGCAATCGATGAGAGGCGGTATCTACCTGCATCATAAACTTTATGCGAATACCTTCGCGGCGCATCTCAATGAGTCGCTGAAAGATATCAGGCCAGCCCCGATTGCGCGCCATATTATCATCTGTAAAAAAATAGTACCGGATGGATGGGTAGTGCCGGCGAATATGCGCCTCAATATCTGAGGGTCTTCGAGAGCGCATACGAGTTCCTTGCACCTGAATGACCGTGCAAAAAGAACAGCGAAACACACACCCGCGTGAGGTGTCGATAGTGCCGGCATGTGGAAGGGCAAAGCGCTTGGATATTTCGGGAGCCACCGTAGGCAGCGGCCACTGACGGGAAAGATCAGGAAAGCCAGACGGACGGTACAAAGATTGCAACGTGCCCTGATGAGCATCTGCCAACACCTCCTCTAAGCGACCTTCGGCCTCCCCGACAAACAGAGACACTCCGCAGTCAATAAGCTCCCGCAATTCAGGCGTCATTCCAAGGGTGGAAATGGAGCCGCTGACGTGAAATCCGCCCATGATGACCATGGCCCCCAGCTTTCGAAACTGCCGAGCGAGATCCCCTGCCCGCACGAACTGATTGGTCTGCACTCCCACCAATCCGACAAGAAGCATGGCCCCGCGTTTCGATGCTAAACGCGCAATTTTTCGCGGGTTGACCAATTGAACAGTCTCGTCAATCAGATGGATCTCCGCTTCTATTCCCTTGTTATGAGAGGCCCCTTGAAACAAGGCGTTAAGCACGTAGAGAGTATTTGACGGAAGCACTCCTCGAAGATGGTGCACGACGTAACCATCGTCGTCATACTTTGATGGCTTGATGAGAACGATGAATAGAGGTCGATGTGCAAGGTGTTCTTTCATAGCAAGCTATGAAACCACATATTCAACTCGATCGCCAATAAAAGAGGTTATTATCTTTTATTGTCTTTCCCGGAATAGTGGAGCATACTTCTATACAGTCCCGGAGGAGGGTTGTGGAAGGAGCTCCATGTATGAGTAAGATATTCATGAGTAGGATGCTCAATGAGTAGTCCGCCGAAACTGGTGCAAATTGGCAAACATCCACCGCCTGCATCTTTTGGAGAAAAGATTTATCAGGCGCCGATTGCCGACAAGTTTTTCTTGTCGGCGGTGGCATGCGGGCTTTTCGGTATGTTGTATCTCGGTATGCACCTCTGGCTGATGCTTACCGGTCACATGCGTGTGTGGCAATCTGTTCATGCCGCACGATTGTTGCATGCGTCGGTTCAGCTCTACTTGTTTTTTGGGGCCATTATCTTGGGATTTATTTTCCAGGCGGCACCCAAACTATTGCAAGTTCCGCGGCAGATTTCACGGGCAGGGACGCTCTTACTCGTTCCTCTTGTCGGGGGAGTCGGCAGTACACACATCTTTCCCGGGTCGGGGATCGGCCCCATTTTAGTTTTTTTTGCCTTCGCCATGGCGTTCTTGCTTCTGTATCCCTTGCTGCGAACCTCGCGACGTGAATCGCTGTTGGGTATGGGAGTGTTCTTCGTGATTTCCCTTGGCTCATTTGCGGCTTCGGTTTTTTTAAACCCTGAAGACAAACTGCAAGCACTTCTTATTTTCTGGACCGCTGTGGCTTCCGCCATTTTTGGCGCGAGCCAACAGTTTATGGCGGGGTTTCTTGGCGGGAGGCGGCTTACTGCGGCTGAGGGAGTTGCGTGCGCCGTGTGTGTTCTTGCGGGGGCCATGGGTCTAGGGGCCCATATCCGTTCTGGTAATGGTACCGGCTGGGGCTTGTTCTCGGCGTGTTCTGTTTTGAGTGTCGTGTATTTTCTTGTCGCAACTCGACCGAGTAGGCCCATGCAGCAGGTACGACTAGAGCCACTTCATATTGCTTTTTTATGCGCGTGGGGCTGGGCTTTCTTAGGCGGACTTCTTCTCCTTTATGGTCCTGAGATGGCCGATAGCGTTCTTCATATGTGGGCGACAGGTTGGGGCGTCACGCTCATCATGGCGATTATGCCCCGTATCATTGGGTTTCTTGGGGGAAGAGATGTTTTTAGACGCAGGTCTCTAATAACAGTTCTTCTATTGTGGCAGTCTGTTCCTTTCGCTCGTAGCTTGGTGGCCTGGAGTTGTTTAACTTTGCCCGCCTCCATAGCAGCTACTGTTGCGCTGGTTTGGTGGGGCAGCGCCATGATTCGAGGGATCTTCCGCCTCTTGCGTCGGCAATGGCACATGACGAGCGGACGTCCTATGGTGCAATGTTAGGAGTGTGACTCCGTAATGCCAAAGTAACGGTAGATTTGAGAAGCCCGCTCCTGGTCCGCGTTTCTCGCCAGCGTCCGCTGCAGAGTCTTGAGAGCCTGGGACCAGATGATGGTATTACCGTCCCCGGGGACTACAGGGTAGCTTTCCTAAGAAATGCCGTAATACGGGCTCTGACCTTTTGCCATTCTTCGTGCCGAGCGCAGGGAGAACCGGCATTACACGCTGATTTTGAAATAATACATTTTTGGTGAACGACGGGGTCTTCAAGAGCCTCACAGACCTCATAAAAAGAAATAGGTTTTCTGTTAGGGGCAATTCTAACGCCGCCGGTAAGTCCTCGGCGGCTTTCGACGATTCCGCGTTTTGCCAATAATTTCATTATTTTGGACAGATAGGGGCCGGGCACTCCAGCCTTGCGAGAAAGCCACTCGACACGGACAAACTTTTCACGACTTTCAGTGGCAAGAGACTGTAGGGCCCTGAGGGCGTACTTAGACGACATAGACAGCATAGGTTACTATATTCACCAAAAATAGCGTCCTAGGCAAATGCCAAGGCAGTTCCCCGAAATGGCTCGCCTCCCCGACAATCGCTCAATATGCCGTCCGTGGCAAACGCCATCGCCCCGGCGTAAGCCTAGACTCAACGAACCAGGTGATTCATTGAGTCTAGCCGCCGGTTAAGAGGGTCTGATTCTGGGCCCTGCCTCCGACTTTGGTATCGTCATCCTAGGGAATTGCGTCAAAACCTTTTTGACGCAATTCCCGTGCACGCCCGGATGGCGTGCGCGCGGAGTGGAGCGTAGCGTAACTCCGCGTAGCGACATGAGATTCGCGCCGCTTCACGCGCGAATCGAATTTGGAGCGACTGAAAAACCGCCAGGGATGGCGGTTTTGAAGCAGTTCCCTAGTAAATATCTTGCACCGTATTGGTTACATTAAATTTGCCAGTTGGTGTCACAATCTTCGGCCCCTTTATGACCGTTTTAAGAGAGCGAGTCTTATCGTCCACGACAACCAACGCTGATTCTTCGTTTTTGCCGCTCCACACCGAAAACCAAACTTCGCTGCCATCGGCACTATACTCAGGCTGCACCACCCGCTTTGTTCCCGGCCCGACTCCGGCCCATTCTCCGATGGGAAGAACCTGATATCCCTTGTCAATATTGTTGATATCAAGTACCGCTACTGTCTGGCTGATCTTCGGATCCGGATTAAGTGGGGTGTCCACCCATAGATTCTTAGATTTAGGGTGAGTCTTGACAAACAAAGAGCCGCCGCCTTGGCCCTCGATGACTCGCACCACCTTCCAGGCGTGCTGCTTATGTTTGACCGGATCCGTTCCGATAAAAGTAATTTTGTTATTACCAAGGGCACTGGTAACCCACACCGGTCCATACTTCGGATCCACCAAGTTTGCTCCTCGTCCTGGATGCGGAATTTTGTCCACATCGATCATAGCGGCAAGTTTCCTTTCGCGCGAGTCTACCACCGCAACTTTATCGGATTGGTTCGCCGCTGTCAGAAAGTAGCGCTTAGTGGAATCCCAACCGCCGTCATGCAGGAAGCGCGCAGCCCCGATGGTTGTTACCTTCAGATTATCAATATCTTCATAGTTCACCAAAAGAATGCGACCGGTTTCTTTAACATTGACAATAAACTCCGGGTGCTCATGCGATGCCACGATAGCGGCGACACGCGGTTCCGGATGATATTCCTGAGTATCCACGGTCATGCCGCGTGTAGATACAATCTTCAATGGCTCAAGGGTATCGCCATTCATGATGACGTACTGAGGCGGCCAGTATGAGCCGGCAATCGCATACTTATCTTCATAGCCTTTGTACTTGGACGTTTCGACCGATCGAGCCTCAAGACCAATCTTAATCTCGGCCACTGTCTGAGGAGGGTCCATCCACAAGTCTATTAAATCAATCTTGGCATCCCGACCGATGGTGTATACATAGCGGCCCGAATGGGACAGACGCGAAATATGGACAGCATATCCGGTTTTTACCGTGGTAACGAGTTCTTTAGTGTCCCCGTCTACAAGGCCGACTTCTCCGGTGTCACGCATGGTGACAGCGAAAAAGTTTTTAATATTGCGGGAATGCTGCGGCTTCGTGGGGCGCTTCTCAACCGGAATAAGCACCTTCCACGTTTCCTTCATTTGCGGCATGCCGAATTCCGGAGGAGTGGGCGGCTCATGTTGAAGAAAACGAGCCATCATGTCCACTTCATCGGAGGACAGCTCCCCGGAAGTACCCCAATTTGGCATACCGGCTGGTGAACCGAAGTTAATAATTGCCTTCAGATAATCTGTGCCTTTGGTGCGAGTGATATTTGGAGTAAGCGGCTTTCCAGTAGCGCCCTTGCGCAATACGCCGTGACAACCGGCGCAACGTTCAAAAAATATTTGTTTTGCCCGCTGGAATTCGTCCTTCGACATGGGAGGCGCATCGGCGGCCTCAACCATCTCAGCAGACTGAGGGTTGATAGCGCTGGGGGCACCCTTGTAGGTCATAACTGCATCCTTCGTGCCCGGGTGCCTCTCTCCCTGGGCGGCATCGGTGCGATTCCCACGGATCTTGGCCACCTGCTCCTTGGTGACTTCACCACCTGGGTTGCCCCAACTGTTGACTACGTAGGTGAGAGCATGAGCAACATCGTCATCGCTTAATTGTGACATAGCAGGCATGACATTATTGTACTTAGCCCCATTGACTACGAGCTCGCCCTGCCTGCCTCCAATAACCACTTCTACCGCACTGTCGTAAGGCATTTTTAAAAAATCAGATCCCGCCAATGGAGGAAACGCACCCGCAAGGCCCTTGCCGTCCGGCTGATGGCAGGCTGCACAATTTGCCAAGTAAACGGCCTTGCCCTTTTCCATTCCAGAAAGCTCTATCCTTTCATTAGCCGCCCTTTCCGAGGGGGATTCGGCAGAGACGTGGACTGCAAAAAGCACCGCACATCCGGCGACTCCAGCGCACAGCAAGTTCGAATTTTTCATGGCACTGTCCCTTTGTTAAAAGCCAAGGCAATTCATTATCGATAGTCAAAAGAGTCTCGTGGGGTCACTATAGCGAGATGCGAGTACAGTGAAAAGAGATATAGTTATCTTTTATTGAAAATATCGTTTACCGAAAAAGATTCCCGTTTGCTATAAGTTGATCGAGAATTTCAGGATTGCGGAAAAACCTTTGGCGGGAATATTTTCCGTTGACGCAAGGTACTCAACATTACCAAGATTTTCGAGACCGAGGCTGATACGATAGGTGCGCTTTTCGCCCAAGTCGAGACCGGCCACGATATTCGTTGTTAACCAACCAGCATCGCTCAATGTTCTTACGCCATCTAACTCTCGATTGTCACTTTGAGCACGCAGGTAAAAATCACTCCATAATCGCATGAAACCGTTCAAGCGATTTTGATAACGAACTCCTATTCTTGATGTTACCGCGGGAATGCCGCTGTCGTAACTTGCAAAGTCCTCTCCCTTCAACTGTCTTCGGACCCACGTTAAACTAGCGTATGGAGTGAAGTCATCAATTTGATACGAGAGATTGCTTTCATTGCCAAAGGTGCGGGCTGAGCCGATGTTTGCGTACACGCGGTCGCGGGAGCTTGCCGGCTCAATGCAGGCGGCTGCGGAACTGGTGCACAAGACATCATCAATATAGTCATCGGCATCGGAGATAAAGAACGCGGAGTCGGCGTTGAAGGCCTTCCCAAGATAACGAGCACCAATCTCAAAGCTATCTGATGTTTCAGAATCGAGATCGGGGTTTGGGTTGACATAACTAGGACCGGCGTAGGCGCCAGTGGCAAGTTGAATTGGAGATGGCGCCACAAATCCCTGTGCATACCTAAACCATAAATTCGTGTTGTCTATTCCTCCGTATGCAATCGACGCCTGTCCCGTAAGAGCATCCGATGACGAACCGCGAGGCATAAGCCCTGACCGGGTGGTCCTCTCGAGGTCGGTGTCGACCCAATCGGAGCGTCCGCCAAGGGTGACCGTCCAATCCTTCAACACCGCAATTTCGTCTTGGAGAAACAAGCCGTAACGGTCCTGTGAAACATCATCATGCACCAGTTCTTGAGAACCCGCCTTCGTGGGACTAAGAGATCCGATCGTGGTGAGCTTATCTCTGTCCTGCTCCAGATCGGTGCCCATGAGTTGAAACCCGGTCACTATTCGGTTGAAATTAAAAGCCTCGAGTTCTACAAAGCCGTTCAACCCTAGATCGTTAGACTTTGAGGTAGTGCTAATTGCAGTATCAACTCGAGTTGGTGACGGTACTTCTAAGGCTGTAACAGAGAATGTATCCAATTCTCGATCGCTGATTTGAGAAAACGCATCCACATGAGCGGAACGCAGGACCCCTTCCTCAGGCTTCCAGTCGTAGAAGATGCTGAATTTTTCTCGATCCCTTTCGGGGGCGTTGAGTCGAAAATCGAGAAACGGCGGGGTGGTGGCAACCACCGGGTCAACATACACATCAGATCGAGCGTTGAAAATGTCATATCCAAATCCGATACGATGCTCGCCCGGGGAGTATGCTATATAGGAAGAAAGGCTCTCGTTATCAAAAGAGGTGTTGTCGAGGGTTCCATGTGGAATCTCGCGATTTTGATAGTCACTCTTTGTGATACCGACTCGATAGTCAAAATCTCTGATACTTCCATAGGTAGAGGCGAAGGTCTGGTAAGCATTGGCGCCTGAATCGAGAGTACCGCCGGCGGTGGCTTGAACAGGATGGTAGCCCCCCTTCTTTGTAATGATATTGATGACCCCGCCAATAGCGCGCGAGCCATACATGACCGAAGCCGGGCCCCGCAATACCTCTATGCGTTCGATTTGTTCCGGGGCGAGCAGGAGCGGAGTTCCGACTTCGCGGCTATCGAGGAATTCCTGTCCGTCGATAAACACCGCCACCCGTCGCGAGTCTTCTCCGCGTATCCTGAGCCGTTTGAATCCGGGCTCACCGGCATCTGAAATTTCAACTCCCGGAACGTCTCGAACCGCGTCGGCAACTGAATCACCGCTGCCCTGCTCAATTTGAGGCGCGCTAATGACGCTCATGGAACCTGGAACTTCCAGGAGACTTCTCTCGGCACGGTTAGCAGTGACAACGAAGGTGACATACTTTTCTAAACATGCCGCTCGTTCCTGAGGAGAGGCCTCAGCTTTCTCGTGAATGATCTTGTAGCATGCTTCATCCATTCCGGCGCGATCGGCCTGGGCCGGGGACGCACTCAACGGAAAAGCTATTAAGATGAGGACTGATACACGCAAAATTTTGCTTGATGGTATGTTATTCGCTTGCATACGTGGCTCCTTCTGAATCAAGGCTGGATGGTAGTGAATCAGAAAGGCAGCTCGCTATCAAGAGATTAAAGGGTCTTTTATTGCTCTATCCTGCACTCCACAGACGGCCTCTCATCGGGCCGTTACCCAGACACCCGCACCGCTGCAGTAATTGCAGAAACAGACAGGCGGGAAATATGTGAAAGATCCTTGCTGCTATCTCCGGAAGCCATGCGGCGCAACACCTCTGCTTGCACAAAATGGAGAATATCGGCATAGGGATTGCGGGCCACAAGTGAGTTGGCCAGGATA
>CAZPBV010000017.1:2986-17741 GCA_964584675.1 uncultured Bdellovibrionales bacterium | reverse complement strand
AGGGTATCTGCTCAGTGCTCATGAAGGGATATTGTTTTTAGATGAAATTGGCGAGCTGGGACTTGACGAACAGGCAATGCTGTTGCGGGCTCTCGAGGACAAGACGTTCTTCCCAGTTGGCGCGGATAAAGAGTCGAAGAGTGATTTTCAGTTGATTGCGGGAACAAATCGCGATCTACACGAGATCTGTCGTACAGGCGCGTTTCGAGATGATTTATTGGCGCGAATCAATATCTGGAGTTTTCGGTTGCCGGGATTGAGCGATCGGCCTGAAGATGTCGAGCCAAATGTTGACTATGAGCTGGAGCAGTATGCACAGAAACATAGTGCGCATGTTTCATTTAACAGGGAAGCGCGTGAGCTGTTTCTTGCCTTTGCAGCCTCACCACAAACTGCCTGGTCATCAAATTTTCGAGATTTAAAGGCCGCCGTCACTCGCATGGCGACATTGGCTGATTCTGGGCGAATTACCGTTCCAATTGTCGAAGATGAAATAGCCCGGCTTCGGGAACAATGGCGGTCCCCATTTCCTGCTGATGATCATCGGGAGTTGTGCGAGTTCTTTGGGCTTGCGCCCACGGTCTTTGAGAACCTTGATAGGTTTGAGTGTGTTCAGCTTCTTGATGTTCTCGATGTCTGTAGGAAATCGCCATCGCTTGCGGAAGCCGGGAGGCAACTATTTGCTCATTCGCGAAAGGGCAGGTCAAACTATAACGATGCGGATCGCCTAAGGAAGTACTTAGCTAGGTATGACATTCAGTGGAGGGGAAGAGATCACCATAAGGGGATCTAGGGAATTGCTTCAAAATCTGTTGATGCGATTCCGTGACACCCGGACCATGCGTGTGCGGATTCGGGCTTAGCGTAACACCGGGTAGGTAGGCGGTGCCCGCTGTTGGAGCGCAAAATGCCAGACACGAGCTGCCACTTGCTTTCTTAGTGCTTGGGTTCAATGATCTCGAGTTCTGAGCCTTTGAGAATTTTTCCCAGAGCATCGCGTACAACGATTCGAGGGATGCTATCTTTACGTTCTCGAGAGACCAAATTATTTGTGCACTCACCTTCTTTAAAAAAATGCCGTTCGCCCCATTGACGAAGCGCAACCAGGGTTGCGAGCAAGTCTTCTCCTTTCTCGGTCGGAGCGTACTCGCTGTAGTTGGTGCCATCTGACGCGGGCACTTTTTTTAGGATTCCGGCTCTTACTAGTTTAGTGAGGCGAGCAGTAAGAATATTTTTAGCCATGCCAAGTCGTTCTTGAATGTCTCCGAACCTTCGCTTGCTCGCCAGAATTATGGTGGAAAGAATGAGCAGGGACCACCAGTCCCCGATTGCTTGGTATGCTCGCGCTAAGGGGCAGTTTGCATTCGAAAAGCACTTCTTTTTCATGTTATTTTAAACCAGCTAAACTCTGGTGCAAAAATTTTAAAAAACTAGTTGCAATTTGAAACTAATGGCATTACCTTGTAACTAGTTTTAATATGAAACTAGTTTAGTCTGTTTTACGCTGAATGAAAAGGACACATTAATTATGAAAACACAGGTACATAAGCTGGATGGCAAGGTTGCCATTGTAACTGGGGCTTCAAAGGGGATCGGTGCGGGGATAGCGAAGCTTCTCGGCTTCCAGGGAGCTTCGGTCGTGGTCAATTACGCGTCGAGCAAAGCAGGTGCAGATTCAGTTGTTCAGGAAATTCGACAGTCCGGAGGAAAGGCGGTAGCAGTGCAAGCCGACCTCTCTAGCCCTGATGAGATTCGAAGGCTCTTTTCGGATACTTCTAAGGAATTTGGACGGCTTGATATTTTGGTTAATAACGCGGGCATCTATGAATTCAAGCCCTTGGAAGAGATAACCGTACAGCACTTTCATCAGCAGTTTAATCTCAATGTACTTGGGCTCCTCCTGGCTACTCAGGAGGCGGTAAAGTACTTTGGGCAAAATGGAGGTACGGTGGTAAATCTCTCCTCTGTAGTTAGTCGCATGGCACTTGCAACTGGCTCAGTTTATGCTGCCTCAAAGGCTGCGGTGGAATCAATCACCCGCTCACTTGCGGCAGAACTCGGACCAAAAGGTGTTCGGGTTAATGCGGTGAATCCAGGGATGGTTGAGACCGAGGGAGTGAAAGCGGCTGGATTTTCAGAGAGTGAATTTCGCAAAATGATAGAGTCTCAAACTCCGTTGGGACGCATTGGGACGGTGGACGATATTGCGCCTGCTGTGCTCTATCTTGCTTCCGACGATTCGCGGTGGATGACCGGAGAATCAATTGTTATATCAGGGGGGTTTCGATAACGGTGAGCGGTTGTTGTCCGATTGTCATTGCCCTGATATAGCTGTGGAGCTTCATATCATTTTCCAGTTCTAAATTGTCGACACGACATTTTGGAGCCGAGACACTTGGGAGCTGTGAGGACTTGTGATGAATCTTAATCAATATGTCACGCTTGGCCGGTCTGGTTTGAGAGTTTCGCGGCTTTGTTTGGGTACGATGACATTTGGCAACCAGTGGGGGTGGGGCAGTAACGACGACACTTCGCGTGCCATTATGGATAAATACCTTGGGGCAGGTGGAAATTTCATAGATTCCGCGAATATTTACACCAAGGGATATTCAGAGAAATTTATCGGCGATTATTTTTTTTCTAAGAAGGGGACCCTGACAAATCTCCCGCGTGACAGGGTAGTGATAGCGACCAAATTCATGGGAAATATGTATTTGGGAGATCCGAACGGCGGCGGGGCAGGGCGCAAGAGCATCATAGCGGCTTGTGAACAGTCACTCCGCCGCTTGAGGACTGACTATATTGATCTGTATTGGGCTCACTTTTGGGACCACCTGACGCCTCTCGATGAAATGCTGAGGGCCATGGAGTCACTTGTTCAGGCGGGAAAGGTCCGATATCTCGGGCTGTCCGATCATCCTGCTTGGGTTTGTGCGCATGCCCATCATATCATGCGTGAAATAAATGGTTCGCGCCTCATCGCACTGCAAATTGAATATAGTTTGTTACAGCGCACAGTCGAAGCCGAACTGCTGCCGATGGCCAGACATTTTGAGATGGGGGTGACTCCCTGGTCGCCACTACGGGGCGGTGTACTGAGCGGTAAGTTTGCTCGTGGGGTTCGACCGTCTACAGCAACGAGGGTTCAGGACGATAACCCGCATCTTAACGAGAAAACGTATCAGATTGTTGATGAGATGACGGCCGTAGCAACGCGAGTACGGGGGCGAGGGCAAAAGGAGACATCAGTTGCTCAGGTTGCCCTGCGGTGGCTGCTACAGAAGGCAGGCGTTGGCAGCGTTATCATTGGGGCTCGGACAGTGGCTCAATTTGAGGACAATGTGGGGTGCCTGGACTTTGAATTATTGCCCGATGAAATGAGTCAATTGGATATGGTGTCTCAGGTGCCGCTTGCTTTTCCTCATGATTTTGTCGAAATGACTAAAGCTAACATTCTCGGGGGGACACGCGTCAATGGGCAAAGCCGCCCTGTGTGGGACCTCGCCCCCAAGGGTGATGAAGAGCGATATTAGTGGAATAGGGGAGCGAAGATGCCTCCGGGGGTGGAGGTAATTCATCGAATTGAGTTTTTACATAAATTTGGGAGTAAGCTGCTTCGGAAAGTTATATGCCTATTTTGTCACTCCCCTTTCAGTAAGAAGAGCGCGATGGAGCTTGTTTGATTCGCTTGAGCGAGAACGGCTTGGGCTGTTTGTTTTAGAATCGAAGCCCTGGTGAGATTCGCTGTTTCGGTGGCTACTTCAATGTCGGTAATGCGTGAGCGTGCCTCCTCATAGCCAAGTTTTCTATCCGACAGGTTTCGAACGGCTACATCTAAGCGACTCTGCGAACTTCCGATTAAACCAGTTTCTTTTCGAATTCTTTGCAAGGCCTTCTCAATCTCACCGAGGGCGCTTCGGGCGCCTGTTTGAGTTGTGAGATCAAAGCGTTGGATATTATTGGTTGTTTGTGTCGATTGCAGTGCAACGGTAACTCCCGTTCCGCCGACACTTCCGACAAAATCAACGACCCCGTCGCCGTTGAGGTCTCCTAACAGATTTTGTCTTAGTGCGCCATCTCCGCCTCGGTTGCGGCGGACCACAGAAAATCCGCCTTGCCCATCACCAAGAAGAATCGCATCGTCAACTCCAAGCCCCGACATATAGATGTCCTGGTTTCCATCGCCGTCAATGTCTCCTACCGTAGGGGTCGTAAAGAACTCGCCGTTGAGAGAACTGAGGACAGTTTTGGTAAAGGAACGATTCCCATTGTTAATAAATATTTCGGTGGTTCCTGCGTCCGAAGTTGCAAGGAAGTCCGTGAGGCCATCATGGTTAAAATCAGCTTGTGCGGCAGAAAGGCCATTGCCTCCTAGCGTATAGGTTCGACGTGTTTCAAAACTTCCATTGCCTCGGCCGTAATACACATGGAGAGTTCCATCAGAAGTGTAGGAGTCGATAATGTCTAGATTGCCATCTGAGTCAAGATCGGAGACTTGAAACTCGTAGGATCCTGAGGCGTCAAGAACAATAGAGGCGGACGTGGTTGCATCGGTGAAGGTTCCGGTGCCGCTTCCGTATGCTACATAGAGGTATTTTCCCGGGCCGCCTGACCCGAAACCAGAACCTCCGAAGGTATCATTAAAGCCGATGAGCACATCCTGTTTACCATCGTTATTATAATCGCCGGCTTTTGAATAGAAGAATGAGCCTCCAAACGTGGCAAATCCAGCATAGTTTCCAAAGGTTCCTCCTCCTTGGTTAAGTACCACTCCATAGGAGTCATTGGTCACAATGAATACATCAGCCAACCCGTCCCCGTTGAAATCCGAGACAGTGAAATCCCGAAGATTGGTTGCACTGATGGTGTCAAATAGAGTCATGGCACCGGTACCGGAGTTCTTAAAAATCTTGACTGCCCCTGAGCCGCTGTTGGTAATAACATCCAGATCCCCGTCATTATCGATATCGACTAACTCTTTAGCATCCGTGTCGGTACTTACTGTAGTGGCCGTACCGAACTGCGTTTTACCAACGTTTCGTCGTAACTCGCTTCCAATACCTACTCGTAAACTTTCTTCGCCTCCGATTCCTCCTTGCAGCCGAAGCTCAGAGATGGAGCTGTTATAGAGACCAAGCCCATTGAATCGAACTGATCCCATGATGCGATTGAATTCTTTTTGAAGGTTAAAGGCTTCGCCATCGAGCGCCAGGCGTTGTGTACGGCTAAATGACCCGTTAGCCGATTGAGTTGCCAGCTCTTTGATTCTCTCTAGAATTGTCGAGCCCTGGTCCAAAGCCCCCTGAGCCAAGTTAAGCCCACTGATGCCATCGTTCAGGTTTCGAACGCCTTGACTATAAATTCGCGAATCAGTTTTTAGCTTGCTCGCGATTGATGCGCTTGCCGGATCATCGGACGCATGGTTTATACGCATTCCGGACGACAGGCGTTCGATTGACTGGGTTTGGAATTGGCTCGCCTTATCCAGCTGACGCTGGGCACGAAGGCTTACTAAATTGATTCCAAAGCCAATACTTGGCATTGGCTCCTCATCCGTGGAGACAAACACATGTTTACATGTAACAAAATCGTCCGATTCAATCGGTTACTGCCTGGTTTGTGGCTATTCTCTTTAATGTTTCAAAAATTAAGGCCTGAGACATATCTTAACGATTTTAGATAGTTAGATAGTTGCTACGTAAATTCCTTAGCCGCGACTATTCAAGTCATATTGCTTTGAGGCTGTTACGAGCACTCTTAATTCGGGAGGGGCAGTTTAAGACCAGAAGGGCGAGGTTTACTCGTTGTTAGGTACTGATGGAGTCCCTTGATCGTCTGCCGTAATCGTCAAGCGGTTCAACATGCACCAGTACCTTCGAAATCAGGGGCATGGCGCGATGAATGGCCTCTCCGACATTGTGCGCGATTTCGTGACCGGCGCGAATCGAGAGCTCGGGATCGCAAAGAACATCGAGATCGACGAAATAGTCGAAACCAAGCTTCCGTACATGGCATTTGTGGGTGCCGTGAACACCATCGACTTGCTGCGCTACTTCGCGGACACGGGACGCGATAGATTCATCGGGAGCGGTATCTAGGAGTTCTCCCAGGGCCGGGCGAATGAGCAACACGGCGTTGAGCGCTATGATACCGGCAGCTAGGAGTGCGGCAACATCATCGGCCATTTCATAACCGGAGCCCCCGATGAGCGCTATGGAAATCCCAATAAAGGCAGCAGCAGAAGTTATTGCGTCGCTACGGTGGTGCCAGGCATCGGCCTTTATTGCCGAGCTTCGCACCTCGGAGCCGACCCGTAAAACGTGTCGAAACAAAATTTCTTTTATCACAACAGCCACAATGAGGACCGCCAATGTATATGGTGCGGGGCTGTGATGGGGTGTTACGATTTCATGAATGCTCTCCACGGAAATCACAATAGCTGCTCCCATAAGCACAAGGCCGACACAGACTCCTGTGAGCGGTTCGAACTTGCCGTGCCCATAGGGGTGATTTGCGTCGGCCGGTCGACGGGATAATTTGAGGCCCGCAACAACAATCATGGAAGTGAAAATATCAGAGGCGGATTCAATGGCATCGGCGACGAGGGCATAGGAGTTGCCAACAACTCCGGCGGTGGCTTTAATCATCACCAACACTGCGTTTACTGCAATCCCTAGCAGAGCAAACCGGATTCCCCGTTTGGCAGCCATGTCGGCAGCATCGCGCATCGAAGAAGCTCTCCGGCTATTCACCAATAACTTTTACCAAAACTCGCTTGGCTCGGCGCCCGTCAAATTCTCCGTAGAAGATCTGCTCCCACGGTCCAAAGTCCAAGCGTCCTTTGGTAATAGCAACGACGACTTCGCGGCCCATTATCTGACGCTTAAGGTGAGCATCGGCGTTATCTTCGCCGGTCCGATTATGGTGGTAGCGTTCAGGGCTGGGGTCTAAAGGGGCCAATGACTCAAGCCACTCGCGGTAGTCATGGTGAAGGCCCGGCTCATCATCGTTGATAAATACGCTGGCGGTAATGTGCATTGCGTTGACCAAGCATAGTCCCTCCTGTACTCCTGACTCTCGTACTACCTCTTCGACATCTCGCGTGATGTTTCGAAACTCAAATCGATTTGGCAAGTGATAGGAAAGATGTCTCGTCAGTGACTTCATCGCTGATGCTCCAATGCCGGTAGACCCCGGCAAGATTTATAACAACATACGAGGGGTTCGATCAGCAAAGTAGATATTACCCGTCGCCCTGCCCGGCCTGAATAGTGTTGTCCGTCCGGGGGCCCTCGGACATTTTCGATGTCCAGTGGTATGCTTCGCATTCCTCGGAGCACCAGGAATGGCAATCATATTCCCGTTCATAATGTAATAAATTCCAACAGTTGGCTAGATGGTCGAGCTTTGTAGGTAACCTGCCGACTTGACAAGAGATGAATGCGAAAATGACGTACCATGGAGGGCGCCAATTTGTTATGGGGCTTGCTGCCATCCTGGGATACGTTGTTGTTGCAGGATTGGGCCAGTGGCTTGCCATACCAGGCCATCCGGTGGCTCCGTTTTGGCCCGTAAGCGGCTTTGCTATTTGCTGCGTTCTATTTGGCGGGAGCCCCTACGTACCAGCCATGTGGCTGGGCGCCTTTTTGGTCAACTTTTCGTTGTCGGCGGATCTGATGTGTTCGCTGGCAATTGCCTGCGGAAATTCGGTGGAGACCATATTGGCGGTTCGAATCATTTCCCTGACTCAGCTGAAAGATAGACAACTTGGTTCCTTTGGCGAAATCTTGGGGGTTCTGCTTGGTTCTCTGCTCGCTCCCATCGTCAGCGCAACTATTGGGACTGCGACGGTGATGAGTGCCAACTCCCAAGCCGTTGATTGGTCACACTCCGGCACATTATGGCTTGAGTGGTGGGGAGGGAGCGCCCTTGGAGCACTAACTGTTACGCCTTTTATTCAGCGCCTGCGCGAGGAACGTAATGATATTGGCGGCGATATAAAGTCGTTTTTGAAGATAAGGTTTTCAGCAGCGTTATCTTTGCCGCTTGTTGCGGCATTGATATTTCTCTTTTCCCTGCACAGCCTCCTTGTTTTTACCATTTTCCCAGTCGCGCTTCTTCTGGCTCGTTGGGGCAATCCATTGACATACCGTTTTTTTGTTGGAGGTGTTGTGTTTTGCACGGCCGCGGCCATGATGACCGGATGGAGGCCGGTTGTCGCATCTTATGGTCATCTGTCATCGCTCCACTGGCAGTGGTTCCTGTTAGTGTTCGTGACGAGTGCGCAGGTTTTCCCAATTCTAGTGCACGACAAGTCTTTTCGCATTACGTCGGTGATTTTGTCTCTTTCCTGGCTGTTGGCGGCCTGGCTCTTTCATAATCAGAACTCTTTTCAGCGCAGCATCGACGAAGCGCGCTTCTCGTCCCTCGTGCGGGTTTCCGAGGAGAGCGTGTATAAGCGTCTGGCAAATTATGAGGAGGCGCTGCGCGGTGCAATGGGGTTGTACGCTGCCTCCCGCAGGGTTACCCGGCGAGACTGGAGATCTTATGTCCAATCATTGCGGCTTGCTGAACGCTATTCCGGCATTAGAGGGCTGGGAGTCGTTATGACTATTCGTTCAGGGAAGACTCAGGCAGGAGTTGAGAGCAACGGCAGATACTCTGTTCCCTTCTTTGAGCCGATTGAGTCCGATGATGAAGTGTTGAATCTTGATCTGGCACATCAGGATGATATTCGACGAGCGGCCGAAGAGGCCCGTGATACAGGGCGTGCTCGAATGACATCGGCAGTTTCCTTTCTGCACTACCATGGCCCCCATATGGGCTTTGTTCTTTTTGTTCCTATGTATCGAAAGGGAATGGAAGTGCCGTCATTGGCGGAGAGGCGCAAGGCTCACCTTGGTTGGGTTTTCGCGCCTTTCATCTGCAATGATTTCTTCGAAAGTATTTTGGCCTCGATGGAGGATGAAATTGGGGTAGAGATAAGGGGCCAGCGACTGAACAGCGATGCTGGTTTAGTCTATGCGTCAAGAGCCACCTCTGCCATGGCGATGTTTGGCGTCGAGCGTAAGTTGACTCTTGCCGGGCAGGATTTTTGGGTACGATGGAGTCCGGGGGCAAAATTTGTTTCATCCGGCTACGGAATGTCTGTAGCCATTGGTGGTGTAATGTGTTTGCTCGGATTGCTTTTAGCCACTTTGGTGATGAGTTACTTCTCCTTTGGCGAGAGGGCTCGCCAACTAATTCGGCGCGAGCTTGAAAGGAAAGAGAGAGAATATGATCGAGCTCATTCCGAGGTGGTCGCTCGCAATGAGGAGTTGCAAAAGGTCACCCAGCGGGCCCGCGAACTTGCGGCGGAGGCTGCCATTGCCAATGCCTCAAAGAGCACCTTTCTTGCCACCATGAGCCATGAAATTAGAACTCCCATGAACGGAGTCCTCGGTATGACGGATCTGCTATTAGATTCGGGAGTCAGCGACGAGCAGCGCGAATATTTGCAGACGGTTAAAACTTCAGCCGAGGCGCTCTTGGTAATTATTAATGATGTTTTAGATTTCTCAAAAATTGAGGCGGGCAAGCTTTCCCTCAGTGAAGTTCCAACGGATCTTAGAAATACGGTCAAAAGAATTGTCTCACTTCTCCGGGTCAAGGCGCAGGAAAAAAAACTTTCTCTCACGACGGAAATCTCATCTAAAATCCCGCCCTGTCTCATGATCGATGACACTCGCCTGGGTCAGGTGCTGTTAAACTTGTTGGGAAATGCTATTAAGTTTACCCCTCATGACGGCAAAGTTACGCTTACCTTTGAGAAGCAGGGTACGGAGAAATTCGGCGCAGATAAATTTGTACTTCTCAAGGGGGTGGTGAAGGACACCGGCATTGGCATACCAAGAAGCAGCCACCTTCTCATCTTCGATCCTTTCGCGCAGGCGGAACGTTCAACTACTCGGACTTTCGGCGGTACCGGGCTGGGACTTACTATCTCTAAACATCTTATCGAAATGATGCGCGGTGCAATTTGGGTGGAAAGTGAAGCAGGCCAGGGCGCCGAATTTCATTTTACCTTGCAATTGCGGGAGGCAAGCGAATCAGATTCTCCTTTATCCCGCGGCCAGACACTACGGGGAAGTGAAGAAGAACAATCGGACTTAAGCGCCTTTCGCGGTTGGCATGTGCTTCTCGCTGAGGACAATCCGATTAACCAAAAACTCGCTATCTGTCTGCTCGAGCGCGCCGGCTGCGTAGTCACCTTAGCTACCACCGGCAAGGCGGCATTTGAGCTGTTTGAGCGATCACGCTTTCACACACCTTTTGATGCCATCATCATGGATTGCCAAATGCCAGAGTTGAACGGCTATGAAGCGACACAACTCATTCGCGCCACGGAAGCTACAACCGGTAGCCATGTTCCTATTATTGCTCTCACCGCCAACGCCATGGATGGCGATAGGGAGCGTTGCCTTATGGCTGGCATGGACCACTATCTCACAAAGCCTATCCGCGTTCAGGAATTGTGGCAGGCGATGTCAACCGTCGCGCGAAACAAATCTTGACTAAATTTCTAACATAATTGCCCTTTGTCTTCATGCGCGAGCTGCGTCTTGTTGAAAGATCAATGCAGTTACGCTTTAATAGGTATACTCGCCGTTAATGAATTTGCTTGGTTCATACGACCTCTGCAGCGCCAGGTAGAGTTCACGGAAAGGGCCTAGCCCGGATATTGCATGAAAATGCAATATCCGGGCTAGCAAGTCCAAGGATGGACTTGCAAATTCGACATTTCCTGTGTCGAATTTGGTGCGACGATTTGTATGGAGCTTTTAGGGGTCCCCACACAAATCTTGGAGCACGCTAAAAATGGCCAGGAGGGCCATTTTTAGCACATGAATTAGCCCGAATTTTTTAAGGATTTCGTGCAATGATGCAAAATTCGGGCTAGTCGGCCCTTGCAGATTGTGCGGCGAGTATTTGTTGTCCCTCCGAGGGTATACTTGCAGCCAATCAAAATGCCTGTATTTCGATTGGCTGCAAGTATAAAAAGGCGTGTGTGACGAGTTCAATATGGAAAATGCCTCGACAGACAAGAGCACCCTAGCGGCTTTCGAAACTCGAATTGCCGAAGGAGAAGTGATAGAGCCGAAGGACTGGATGCCGGAGCGTTATCGGCAGCAGGTGGTGCGCATGATGTCGCAACATGCGCACTCTGAGATTGTGGGGATGCTACCGGAAGCAAATTGGCTGACGCGGGCTCCTTCTCTGCGAAGGAAGATAGCGCTTCTGGCAAAGATCCAAGACGAGGGCGGGCACGGACTCTATCTTTATTGCGGCACGGAAACCGCGGGGGTCGATCGTGAGGAACTCATTGCTCAACTTCATGAGGGCAAAGCAAAGTACTCAAGCATTTTTAATTACCCGACCTTGAGTTGGGCGGACATCGGGGTCATCGGATGGCTTGTTGATGGGGCGGCGATCGTCAATCAGACGACGCTTGCCAAGAGCTCCTATGGGCCTTATCAGCGAGCCATGGTTAGAATCTGCAAGGAAGAGAATTTTCACAAGAAGCAGGGGTACGAGATTTGTGCCACGCTATCTCAAGGCAACCAGGCGCAGCGCGATATGCTGCAAGATGCAATCAATCGTTGGTGGTGGCCGACTCTCATGATGTTTGGCCCGCATGATTCTGATTCCCCGAATAGTGGTGAGTTACTGCGCTGGGGCATTAAGCGTCGTAGTAACGATGAGCTGCGGCAGCGCTTTGTGAATCTGACGGTACCACAGGCGCGCGCTATTAACGTGCAGCTTCCCGATCCAAACTTGAGGCTGAACGAGCAGACCGGCAATTGGGAGATCGGTCCTATTGATTGGGATGAGTTTTATCGCGTGATTCAGGGCAATGGCCCCTGTAACCATGATCGCATGAATGCCCGTAGAAGGGCGCATGAGGAAGGCGCATGGGTTCGAGAAGCCGCGCGTGTCTATGCTGAAAAATTGCGATTGCGAGAGGCGCAGGCGGCTTGAGCTGTTATTTGGCGCGCTTAGTCGGCGCATAGTTGCTAAATGTTGTGGGAAGTCTGAGGAGAGAAGACATGGATTCAAAGGCGCAGCATGGAGGAGGTTCTCAGGGGCAGCTCTGGGAGGTCTTTGTCCAGGAGGGAGATGAGGGTGCGACACATGAGCATGTGGGCAGTGTGCACGCATTTGATGCTGAAATGGCGATACAGAATGCTCGTGATGTGTACGCGCGCCGTGGTGAGGTAAGAAGCATTTGGGTTGTTCCGTCAGGGTCCATTCGGGCAACTACCCCCGGCGATCGAGGGGCTTTTTTTGACCCAGCTGCGGATACGGTGTATCGCCATCCCCAATTTTATAAGGTGCCCCGGGGCGTAAAGGGATTTTAGGTATGACACCGATAGCTCAGCTTTCCTCTCAGACTCGCGGGCGTCTATTCGAATACGTACTAGGCATGGCCGATGATAGGCTTATATTGGGGCATCGTCTCAGTGAGTGGTGCGGGCATGGTCCGTTCTTAGAGGAGGACATTGCTCTTGCTAATATTGCTCTGGACCTGATTGGTCAAGCTAGTCATTGGTTGAGTCTGGCAGGGGAGTTAGAAGGGCAGGGTAGGGATGCCGACAAGCTGGCGTATTTTCGAGATACTGTTCAATATAGAAACGTGCAGTTAGTGGAGCGTCCGCGAGGAGATTTTGCAGAAACTGTTGTTCGCCAATTTTTGTTTGATGCCTTTAGTGTTTTGCTGAATGGGGAGCTTCAGGCAAGCACTGTCCCCGAAGTGGCTGCATTGGCGGCCAAGGCCTTGAAGGAAGATACCTACCACCTGCGCCATAGCCGTCAGTGGGTGGTTCGATTGGGGGACGGGACTACGGAGAGTCATGATCGTGTGGCGAAAGCGCTTCGTGACTATTGGCGTTTTACCGGAGAACTTTTCGATTCCGATGAGACAACAAGGACTCTGGCAGAGGAGGGTCTGGTCACTGATCCAAGCACCCTAAAGTCTTCCTGGATCGCGAGTGTTCAGTCGTGCTTACATGAAGCCACTATTTCGGTGCCGGACAATTCGGTCGTAATGGCTACGGGTGGAAGGTCTGGGAGGCACAGTGAGTTTCTTGGCCACCTTTTGTCTGAAATGCAGATTCTTCCGCGTACCTATCCGGATGCTCGCTGGTAATGGATATCCCCGAGGACAAGCAAGCTGTTTTAGCTGTGCTGGAGAGCGTTAAGGATCCCGAAATCCCAGTTTTGAGTGTCGTTGATATGGGAATAGTGCGAGACGTGCGCGTTCTTGCGAATGATTCCCACGACAAGATTGTGGAAGTGGATATTACCCCGACCTATTCTGGTTGTCCCGCGATGAAGGTGATAGAGGATGATGTGCGCCAGGCTCTTCTGCAGGCCGGATGGGAATCGGTGCGTGTTCGCCTTGTTTATCAGCCGGCATGGACCACGGCATGGATGAGTGCTGAAGCTCGGGCGAGGCTTCGTGACTACGGGATTGCTCCGCCGCAAGCAGAGGTAGAACTGGTGCAAATTGGTAGGGGTAAAGCACCGGTTTGTCCGTACTGTGGGTCATCGGAAACCGAGCTTCGTAGCGAGTTTGGTTCTACTGCCTGCAAAGCACTCTACTATTGTAATTCCTGTATCCAACCCTTTGAATATTTCAAATCGGTATAGCTTCTACTGCTCGTACGGACTTTTCGTAGGCGGTTCCCGTCCTTTTCTTAGAAATGAGTAACCATGGCGACGGGCTGGCAGAACTTGTTGATAGTCGAGCCGATTCGGGCTTGGCATGAAGCTTGCCAAACTACTGCCTAATAACTCGGGCACATGCACTGGCTATGTGCCCATAACATCCATACCGAGGGTAAGTTTCGTGCATAAGCTGTTTTTTGAAAACCTCCAGCCAAGGACCATCCTCTTTGGTCGCTTCGAGCTGATCCGCTGCCTCAATGCAGGCGATATCGGAGGTGTGTATCTGTGCATCGATTCTCGAACCTCCCGTCAAGTTGCCCTCAAGATATTGGCTACGTCGGCTCTCAGTAACGATGAAGTTCGTGAGAGCTATTTTCGAGAGACTCGGGTTATTCGCAGTGTGTCGCACCCCAATATTATCCGTGGGGAGGAGCTCTTTCAGGACGATGAGTTTACAGCTTTCTCCATGGAGTATTTGGAGGGCGGAACGCTGTTGGACTTTCACCATGCTCACCAAGTCCTCTCTGTCGAAAAAATTATCGATATTCTTAACCAGCTCGCGCGAGGAATAGCCGCCATTCACGACCATGGTATTATCCACCGTGATTTGAAACCTGAAAATATTCTCATTAGCGAGGATGGGGTGCTTAAAATAGCTGATTTCGGCATCGCCGTTCCTCACGGAACAACAGGGCAAGGGTTGCAAGACCATCTGGTAGGAACCATTAACTACTTGAGCCCCGAATATATCGAGAGAGGAGATTACGACCAGCGATCCGACATTTATGCATTCGGGGTCATTGCCTATGAGCTGATGACGGGGAAACTGCCTTTTTGGGGAGACTCGCTGATTGATAGCTTGACCTCACGGGTTCGATTTGATCCTGTTTCTCCGCGGGAATTGCGTCCCGATATTCCCCGCACCCTAAGTGATCTTGCGCTGAAATGTATGAAGCGCAGCCCATCGCGCCGCTTTCAGAGTATGCAGGAAGTGTTGCACCACCTCTAACTCATAGGGACAATCTTGCGCGCCGTGCCGGGGCCAACC
>CAZPBV010000017.1:0-2976 GCA_964584675.1 uncultured Bdellovibrionales bacterium | reverse complement strand
GGCGCTACGAGCATTCAACCTCTTGCGATGGGGCCGAGCGAAAAACGTACACTGCTCAATTAGAGGTCGTGTCAGAGTCGCTATCCCATCTTGCCAGGTTATGATGGCCAGTTTTCCAATTTTTGTACGAAACTGAAAAGAAATGTGTTTGCTTGAAATCCATCCAGGACGCGATGGTCGATAGTCAAGGTGACATAAAGTTTGGGTCTTACTACGATTTGAGACGTGCCATGTTCTAGAATCGCCGAGACCCGTTGCTCTAATTTTCCGATGCCCAAGATTGCTGACTGCGGCTGATTAATAATAATAGGCGCGGCAAAAAGGCTGCCGCTGACACCATGATTTGAGATGGTAAAGGTGCCCCCTTGAACATCGGCAGGGACAAGGGAGTGCGTGCGTGCCCGCTCGGTTACATCCTGAAGAGATTTTGCGGTTTCAAACAGGTCAAGCGCCTGTGCGCGCCGAATGACCGGGACAACGAGACCTTGCTCTCCGGACGTGACCGCCGTGGCGACCCCGATATTGCAGTCTTCAAAAATCTCTAGCTCGGTTTCGTGGAAGCGGCTATTTACTTCCGGCACTGATTGAATCGCATGTACCACGGCTCTGATAAAATAGGCGGTCAATGTCAGTTTGACCCCCTTTTTTTCAAACTCTGCCCTTCTGGATTCCCTGTCCCGAAGAACCGCGCTCATGTCCACTTCAAATACAGAGGTGACGTGCGGAGCTGTATGCAGAAGGCTTGCAACCATGTGCTGGGCAATAGAGCGACGTATTGCAGAGTGGGCAACCCGTTTCCCCGAAAGTCGAGACCGCGGATCGGAGGTCTCCTTGGGGGAGGAGTCTGTGCGAGTCTCCAAAAAGGACATGACGTCCTGATGAGTAATTCGCCCGCCGCGTCCCGTGCCGGTTATATGGGAAGGATCAATAGCATGCTGTTCAATCAGTTTTCGCACCGCCGGACTTAAGGCCGCCCCATCCTGGGTTAGAGATTTTAGCTCTGCGGACACGGGTGCAGGGGAGGAAGCATTGTCCGATGAGGGAGTCTTCTCGACAGAAGCGCCTCGTTCTATACGAGCCACGATCTCACCGGCCTGCACCGGCTCCTGCTCTTTCTTTAAGACCTCTCGCAATACTCCGCTGGCCGGAGCAGAAATTTCTACCGTCACCTTGTCGGTATTTATCTCAACGACTGGTTCATGCTGTTTAACCGCATCTCCAGGCGCCTTGAGCCATCGAGAGACTACCGATTCGGTTCCTTCCAGTTGTTCAGGGGTGAGGGTGATATCAATGAGGTCCGCCATGACACTTTCCGTTAAGTTTCAAGTAATTTCTGCAATCCTTTGCCAATCGACTCAACACTCGGTACGACGTGTTCCATAAGTCCAACATGGTGAGGAATAGGAATGTCTGGGACGGCAATGCGCATAATGGGGGCGTCGAGACTGAAGAACAGCTCCTCAGCCAAACGAGCGCTGACTTCCGCCCCAAAACCGGCCGTTAGTCCATCTTCGTGCACGATAAGGCAGCGGCGAGTCTTTGATACTGAACCAAAAACGCACTCCTTGTCCCACGGGCTAATGGTTCTGAGATCGATAATCTCAGCTGAGCAGCCGAGGTTTTGTACTGCCTGTTCGCAGCGCTCTACCATGCCGCCCCAGGTGACTATAGTAGCCTCTGATCCCTCCTTCGTGATTTTCGCCTTCCCCATAGGCAGCAGGAAAGCATCCCCCGGGTAGGGGCGCCGTGCCCAGGCGCTATCAAGTTGGGCGCGGTGCTCAAAGAATATGGTAGGATTATTGCTTCTCAACGCTGACCGTAGCAATCCGACAGCATCCTCGGCATTTGAAGGCATGCACACTTGCCAGCCGACGGCATGAGCCCACAAGACCTCACCCGAAACCGAATGCCATGGGTCTCCACATTTAAAATAGCCGCCTGGGATGCGCACCACGAGCGGCGCGGCGAATCTATTGGCGGTGCGCCAGCGTATGGTCCCGCAGTTATTGAGCTGCTCTGTGGCCGGGTCGGCATACTTACGGAACTGAATTTCTGCCACCGGCATAAGTCCGCCGAGCGCCATGCCGACAGCGCGTCCGATTATTCCCTCCTCCGAGAGGCTGGTGTCAAAAACGCGGTCGGCTCCAAATTCCTCCTGGAGACCAAGGGTAGCTGCATGTACGCCGCCCTTTGGCCCAACATCTTCACCGAAGACCAAAACTTTGTCATTGCAGCGCAGCTCGCTTTGCAGGGTGCGTCGAATGGCAGTAACCATATTAATTCGCTGCGGTTCGGGCTGAAGAACTGTTGACGCAGCCGGAAAAGAGTGACCCTGAGGCAGAATTCCGCCGTGGTGCTGCATCTCAATGCTCCCATCTGCCTTAGTCTCGGAAAAAACGTAGCGTCTGATATTTGAGGCATCCGGCTCAGGGCGAGCGAGAGCTGCCTCAAGCGCGCGCGTCACCTCGTGCTCGGCCTCTTGGCGTAAAGCATCCCAGGAATTTTCAGTAATTAGTTGCGGGACCATGAAGGTCTTCAATTGCGGCAACGGGTCTTTTGACTGTTCTTGAGCAATCACTTCCGCTGATTTGTAAGCCTGCGTATCTTGCCCCGAGTGTCCCGATAATCTTGGAACAGTGAGCCGCAGGAGGGCCGGGCCTCGGCCTGAGCGGACTGTCTCCACCGCCTCCTTAATGGCTGCATGGGCGCTTTGGGGGCAGGTGCCGTCTGCTTGGGAGACTGCCAGGTGTTTAAAGGATTTCAAGTTTTCTGCAATATTAGCGCCCGGGGTTTGCAGAGAGCTGGGTACTGATATACCGAATCCATTATCCTCGATGAAAAAGAGCAGAGGCAGGCGCAAGGTGGTTGCCATGGTGAGCGCCGACCAAAAACCATTGGTCGCAACAGCGCCATCTCCGGCGTGGGCTACCGCAATAGCACCATGATAGGAGGAGTCTTTTAGGGTCTTGGAGTGGT
>CAZPBV010000016.1:13418-17847 GCA_964584675.1 uncultured Bdellovibrionales bacterium | reverse complement strand
CGCTACGCATTGGCGTTGTTGTCAGATTTTTGGCGTCGGACACAATCTCGGTTTCTGAGAATCGACCCCTTTCCGTAACGCCAAAGTCCCTGTACTTATTCATTTCCTATCCATAGTTACAACCCTGTAACCATTTTTCCGTACCAGGTAAGATGCAAGCAGTTTGCCAAGTGAAGCTGTGAATAGGGCTTCTAACCTATTGAAACGAGAGCGCTCTTAAATTTTGGTTTGACAAATATCTGACAGCGGACAGGCGAGAGAGCGAGAATCCTTGGACAGGCGAAACACATCATAATGGCAGTATTGATATTTTTTCCCTTATCCAGGACGGGCAAGGACTTCGGTTTCTCGGTTTTGCTCCTAGGTTTTGGCAGCGCTGTCCCGAAAATGGCGTAAAGCGCGCGATTGTCGGGACGGTGCCGCCATACAAGTGAAAGTAAGCGAGGTTTGTGTTTTATTTCAGGTAATTCTCTTTGGTTCGCCTCCTTGCCCACCCTGGTCCCATGGCTCCGTGAGATATCGCGCAGTACATTATGAGGTAGCGCGCCTCTCGACTCCCGGATAAAACTACACGAATCATGTCACGATCGCTTGCTCGTAGCATTGCTGCCCAATGGCTTGGCACGGCATTAAACGTAGCCATTACACTTCTACTGACACCTCTCATTGTTCAATCTCTCGGGGCAGAAAATTACGGGATTTTTGTGCTGCTCGTCTCGCTGACCGGCCACATTGCCGTGCTTGATTTCGGCATGCGGTACGCTTTGGTCAAGTATGTTGCAGAGTTCAAAGCAACTGGCCGCTATCAAGATATTTCATCGCTCCTCTCAAGTTCGCTCGTCGCCCTCTCTTTACCGTCACTTGCAGTGATACTGGTTGCTGTGTGGGGTGGAGATTCATTTTTCGAGGTATTCGGCATATCTGCGGACCGTGAAAAAAAAATTGGCCTATTGTTATTGCTTTTCGTGTTTGACGGGGTTTTGGAACTCTTCTCAGGGGCTCTTGGATCAGCACTCGGAGGATGCGAGCGTTACGACTTGCTGCATGTTTCTAATTCAGTTCGACTCCTCCTTTATGCGCTCTTGGCAGTCATTGCTATCTCCCTCGGAGGAGGAATACTCTCCATATCCTTGGCCTTGGTTGGGACTAAGATTATGTACCGTTTTGTCTTAGCATGCTTTCTTTTTCGCAATCTGCCCCAGTGTTCTGTTCGCCTAACACATGTGAGACTTTCGTCAATTCGTTCTATCGCGGGATATGGCGGGTGGGCTTTTTTGATTGTACTGGCGGAACGCATTATCAATCAGAGTCAACCCTGGATAATCGGTTCTCTATTTAACAAGGGAAGCATTGCCATCTTTGCCCTCGGTGCAATGTTAATCGAGCAAGTGCGCCAACTGGGACTCCAGGCCTCCACGGTACTGAGCACGCGGCTTTCGACTTGTCTAGCCCTCAATGACACGAGGATGCGAGAGGCCCTCATGAAACGGTGGTTCCTATATACACCGGTAATTGCGGGGTTTTTCGCGGTACCTTTTATGTTCTCTGGAAGGGACTTTATTAGCCTGTGGATTGGTCCACATTTTGTTCCGGAAGCCGACTTTTTGTGGCTCATGTCATTGACCCTGGCGTTTGTTCTACCGGCATTTGGATTTTCTGCCTTTCTTTTCGCTTGCGGCAAGCACTGGCTTGTTGCTCTTGTTCAGTTCGGCGAGGGCTGCGTCAGTGTCGCTATTGCGCTTCGATTCATTGAGTCCATCGGCCTGCAGGCCGTGGCTATTGGTTACGTCGTTTCGGGCATACTCGGAACGGGGGTTATACTGCCACTTCTGGCCGCGCCCATCGTCGGAATCCCCGTCTGGTCTTACCTAAGATTAGCTAGCAAAGCCATCGGAGCAGCAATTCTCCCCTACGCGGGCTTACTCATCTTTCTGCGCAGCCTCTTCACCATGAACGACTGGGGCATATTTTTCTTGGTGCATGGGGCATCGGCTCTTGTGTGCTTTGCTATGACCTACTGTTTTGTTATGCAGCCCGATGACCGTTCGTACCTGAAGCGCCGCATACATCTTTAGTTTTGGTGCTTACCTGCCGACTTGACCATCAGCTAACTTTCGAAGGAGCATATCATGCGAGCAATATCAAGCATTATTGCGGCCATTTTAGTCGTGAGCGCTTGTGAAGACCTGGTCTTCGCAGCTACAAAGAAGTATGGCGTTACCGGAAGAATATCGGATGCCAGCGGTTATTCAATCATGCTGGTGCAAGAAAACGGAGATACCCATGTGGGTAGTCTCAAGTCATCGGGAGCTTTTTCCATCAAGAGTCTTTCACTCACTCAACTCAAGAATGCGTCGCTTCATCTGATTGATGGTGATGGCCGCTACGCAGGTCCGGTGGTACTGGCAACCAAGGGATCTCAGGCATCAATAACTTTCAGTGGCAAGACCCCTCGATCTTCTACACTGCAACTTGGGAAGATTAGCCTCAACTCTGGTTACGCCACTCTCAAGAAGAATCAGCTCGACAAGACTCAGTACTCTCGCCCACGGGTAGGAGCAGTCGATGGAAAGCCTATCGGAGCTGGAGAGATGGGCCTTGTTCAGTCAACAACAACGAGTGGATTGCGCATTCAAGATGACACTGAGAGTAATCCCGGCGCTGACGAGGATTTGGATGGAATTCCCAATGCCTTTGATGCGGATGATGACGGCGATCTCATTATTGACGCTACCGATCCGGATTCTGTAGGCCAAGATGTTCCATACACCGGGTTATTCTTTGACTTTCGGCGCACGCTTAACGCGAACGTGCGTGCCGGACTTAACGATACCGTCATTGACTCGGCCATTAGCGGAGAAAATGCCTTTTCGCTGACTTTTTTCATCTCACTGCCTCCTAATCAAAGCGATATTGACGGCGGTCATGTCGTCTGTGATGACTCATTAACTTACTGTCGACCAAACACTCCTCTTGGATACTACGGGGGCATTTCCGAAAGTACTTCCGAGTTTCGCGATCACCCTTGGAGTGAGCTACTGACGAGCAGTGGGTACCCGCGCATGGAGAGAATTAGTGTGAGCGGAAGTCCAGCAATAGTGGCCAGCATTCAGCCACGGGTTGGCCCCGATGAATTTCGACCGGGCGATGTTTATCAAGTTCGTCTTACGGAAGGCGAATCCGTAAGGTCTACCCGCTCCTTCGCCCTTGCTCCCTACTTTGTCTCAATCCCCGCGCTCAAGGAATATAACGCCGGATCCGGAAGCGTCAGCGTTGACTATAGTTCCCTGACTGCCGATTCGGGCTCCATCCCCGGCCTCCCCGGCAACCCCATTGTTCTTGGATCAGACGGGCTTCTTACCTTGACCTTTTGGCGTCCTCAACGTCTGGCCATTGGTAGCTCTGAATCGGGGTACTATGATTGGGGTCATCTCAATTATGGGGTCGTTATTGAGCAGGCCCAGGCAACCTGCGCTGGATATTATTCCTCATTATCGTCCGAATTAACCGAGGACTCCTCCGCTCTCGGGGAAGGAAATAGCCCCCTTGCTCAAAACGGCGCCGATTTAACTCCGCTTCGTGACTCTCCGAATGATCGGGCTGCAGATGCAAGCCATACTCTGAGCTTTACGGTCAACCTGAAAGACTGTCTGTCCCGGGCAGGCCAAAGCCCCGGAGTATATTCAATTGACCTTCAAGCAGCCGGAGAGTCCGTGACCGGCGGCAGAAGTGCTGCCACGCAAGTTATTACGGTTCAGATTCCATAGACTTGTATTTGGTTTGACAAGTAAAGAGATTGAAAACGTCCGATAGTCACCCAGATCTGCAAAATATATCGGATGCGGAGGAGACCGGAAAAATCATATATTGTTAACCAAATTATTAACTAATCATTAGATTAAGCAGCCCATGCACCGCAATAGCCTCCTCCTATTCGATCGCCACGCTCGCCGCTATTTTGGAAGCGGCCAACGTGTTCTTGAAGTGGGTCCGGACGCGTCACCGTCTTCGTTTCAACTACTCATTCCTGTTCCCAATATGACCTGGGAGACAATCGATATGGTCCCTCGTCCGGGTGTTCAGTGGGTAGCGACTGGCGAGTACTCTTTTCCATTGGAGGACAACTCGTTTGACATTATTTTTTCTGCCCAAGTCATCGAACATGTGCGGCACATCTGGCGCTGGATGAAAGAACTTGCGCGAGTCTGCAAACCCGGCGGGCATGTTATTACGATTAATCCGGTTAATTGGCCCTACCACGAGGCGCCGGTTGACTGTTGGAGAATCTATCCTGACGGTATGCGCGCCCTGCATGCTGAAGCGGGCCTAGAAACGGCGCTGGCGCTTACCGAGTCGCTTGAGTTGAAGACAACAAAATTTTGCGTCGGGCCCCGCCCGATTCGTTCAGCTTTGCTCGAGATAGTTCGGC
>CAZPBV010000016.1:8949-13408 GCA_964584675.1 uncultured Bdellovibrionales bacterium | reverse complement strand
GTTCGGCGAATGATATCCCCACATCGACCCTTTGGCTGCGCCTATGACACCATTTCGATTGGCCGGAAAACCAACTAACCCGAACTTCGGCTGGGGAAAAACGCAGGAGCCTGACCCCGACATCATATTGTTGATCCACGTTTCTCAGTAAAACTCTTAGAGAAAAAAATTTCTGTCTCCCCACGGTGTTCGTGGGAAAAACCGAGCTCGCGCATGAGGTGACAAACGTGCTCGGTTATTCCGGGAACCATCTCTTCATGCAGCTCCACGAGGACAACCCTTACCCGAGGAAGCCACGAGCGAGCATCCGGTCCCAGTATCTCTTTTTCAGCGCCTTCAATATCAAGTTTCAAGATATCGATCGTCTCCAGGCCCCGCTCCCTCACCAAGGAAGACAGTGATATCGCCGGTATTCCCTGGGGATCGTCCGCAAGAGCCGGCTCGACCTGAAATCCCCACTTGCTATCGGTGGGATCGCTCAGAATACGCACCGCCCCATCCTGATGCCAAAGGGCAGCACGTACCGACTCAATGCCACGGTAATGGCGACAATTAATTTTCAACATTTCAAAGTTGGATTGCTCAGGCTCGAGGGCAATAATACGAGCCCCGGGGTAGCCAAGGGCAAAAAAGATCGCCGACAGGCCAATGTTCGCGCCAGCGTCAATGATGACAGGCGCATCGAAAGTCATGTGAAGAGCATAGTCAGCATCGAGAAATATTTTTTCTGCCACTGCCAAATCTGAAGTGTTGCAACGAAGCGTGGCTGGGATGCCGCCTCTGGCAACACGGAAGGCAAAATCACTCCCTCCCATGCGACGAGCCACGAGCACCTGCCACAGGTTGTAGATTCCGTTCACAATACCAAAACGACGCGGGTAGCTAAGCCGTGTTACAAACGTTTTACACATGCTTCTCATACCGCAACTTTCAACCATTCTGCATTTTCTTCACCGATGACAGAGGCCCCGCCACCGCAGGCACTTCGGGCCGCCTCCGCCACAGGAAAGCAGCAGCCTTCATTTTTCCTATGAGCACGCCAAGCTGAGCCCAATAGAACGACACTTCCCGCCTTGAGCGCGCCATAATGGCGCGCAGGGTAAACCACACCGGAAAAGAGCAAAGCTTTAAAAAACTGGCGGCAAACAGCCGCAAAGCTCTTGCTCGCACGCAGTCCAACCGCCGCTGATCGATGGCAAAAAGAATATAACCTTGCGCGATCATAGCTCGCTCGCTCACCACCTGACTCTCCCGTCGCGAAGGGGGATGCAGATGAAAAACTTTGGAGGTCGCGGCATAGCAAATGCCATGCCCAGCTTGCAGGCACTCTATGGCAAAATACCTGTCTTCACTAAAGGGAAGTTCCCGAAAAGGCAGCGAGCGAACAAGATCAGTTCGAATACAGGAACTTACATTCGAAAAAATGGCGGCGTGATACTTCTGCAAAGGCGGCTCATTTTGGATTTGATTCCAGCGAAGGATTCTCGCCTTATCCGGAAATGCGCTCAGCACGGCTTTCGCTTCGGGCATAGATGCCTCCGGAAATGGACGTTGACAGGAAAAACTTGCGCCAAGTGTCTCGTCAGTGACAAGCGCGCAAACCAGGTTATGCAGCCACCACTCGTCACAGGGAATAGCATGTGCGGACAGAGACACAAAAAATCGGCCACGTGCCTGCGAAATGCCAAAATTGAGGGAGCGCGCATAACTGAATTCTTCCGGACATACAGAGAAAACGGTAGTTTCAAAAGACTGTGCGATTTTGACTGTTTGGTCGGAAGATTCACAATCAAGAACCAACACTTCGATGGAAAGTTCGCCGCGCTGGTTAAAGACTTGGCGCAAACACCGTCCTATCATGGCGGCCTCATTGCGGGCCCGTATGAAAATGCTAATCTCAGGCATGTTCGAGACCATACTTGCAGCCAATCAAAAGTCAGGCATTTTGATTAGCTGCAAGTATACCTCCGGACGGACGATACATACTCGCCCCGCACAAGCGGCAAAAGCCGATGAGGCCCTTGCCATGAAATCTGCTTGACCTTGCGCCGGCTTTACGAACCAGGCAAACTCATTGGCGGCGAGTATACAATAAGAAAATGGGGATTCGAAATATGAAACAAAAGCCCGACCACATCGATGCCGAACTTGCGTTGAAGGTATATGACCTGAGGCGTGAAACTGTTATGCGCCAGTCAAGAAGCATTATGACGACCCAGTTCTGGCCGAAGTCCTACGAGGAACTTTTTGAGGTGACCCAGCCCAGCCATGATTGGAACGCTGCCTTTCGTCAGGTGACCTCATTCTGGGAAATGGTCTACGGCTTTGCCAAACATGGCATCGTGAATCCGGATTTCTGGGTTGAGAATAACGGCGAGGGGCTTTTTCTTTTCTCTAAATTTGCCCCCTATGTTGAACGCTTGCGGCAGGAAATCACTCCAACTGCTTTTACCAATGTTGAGTGGATTGCGACCAATTGCGAAACAGGCAGAACTCGTTTTGAACTTATGAAGAAGCGGGTTGCGACTATGATGGCTGCTCGTTAGCTCCCAAGCGGTAGATGTCGTTGCTGACGCTCATTGCCGCGGCGACCATTGGTGGGAGAATGAAGGGCTGGAACCCTTGCCAATTGGCCGGGGATGTTTTTTCTTTCTCGAAGGAATGATGGTCGATCGGTTCGTCCCAGCCTGTCATAGTCTGCTACAAGTGCCGCGATGACACGCTCTTCCTTGATGCTTTTCTGATCTACCAAAAACTGCCGGAGCATTTCTGCCAGAGTGTGCAAGGCGATGCCATGCCGGGCGCCGATTTTTTCGTATAACCAATCACTAAAAGCCAAAAATTCATGGAACGGTGAACGCTTCTCCAGCCACAGCATCTGGCAGGTCGAAATAAAGTTTCCGCTGTTTGATACCAAGTCCCAATACCGGGCAAATCGCTTGACTCGCTGCATCACATCAAAGGCAATCAGTTTGTTCTGAATAACCTCATAAGGAGGCGATTGGCTATATACCATACCCCACTCGTCATCATGACGCGTGATAGGTGTTCCGCGCAGCCGCTTCAATATGCCGACCTGGATTTCTTGCGGGCGGAGAGACACAAGGCGATCAAATCCGGCGCCAAAGCTTCCGAGACTTTCGCCCGGAAGTCCCGCAATGAGGTCCGCGTGAATATGCACACCCGTGCACTCCCTCAGAAAGCGAAGATTGTCATCTATTTTTTCCACATTCTGCCTGCGGCTTATGAGGCGATTAACCTCAACATTGAATGATTGGATTCCAACCTCAAATTGCAATGCACCCGGCGGAAATTGTTGTATCAACTCTCGGAGCGCCGACGGAAGTCTGTCGGGGATCATCTCAAAATGAACAAATAGTCCCGGCTTGTACCGCGCAAGAAAAAAAGACAGTATGGCCGCACTCGTTCGAAGGTTAAGATTAAAAGTTCGATCAACAAACTTAAATTGCCGCACCCCACGAGTATACAAACGTTCGAGCTTTGCCAAAAAAGTTTCAAGAGGGAATTGTCGCACGGGAATCTCAAGGCTTGAAAGGCAAAACTCGCAACGAAACGCACAGCCGCGCGATGCTTCAACATATACTGTGCGATGCGCGATATCTTCATCCGTATACAGCTCATACGGCAATTCCAGTGAGTCCACCTCCGGTATAGGGCTTTGAATAATTTTTTGAGCCGGTCTGTCTCCTTGAGACAAGGATTGGCACAAGCTGCGAAAGGTCAAATCCCCTTCTCCTGTAATCACATAGTCCGCATACTGAACAATTTCTTGAAGTTCTGTCTCGTGACTCACCTCTGGCCCGCCGAGAACCACTATCGTTTCCGGTGACAACCGTTTGAGAAGGGCCACCAGCTCATGACTTTCCCCGGCATTCCAAATGTATACACCAAGTCCAATCAGGGAAGGGTTCAGCCTTAAGATACGCTCACACATATCAATAGGCCGCTGCGAAAGATCAAACTCAAGGACCACGGCGCGATCAGCCAACGCCCCGAGGTTCGCCTTGAGATAGCGTAGCCCAAGTGAAGCATGAGAATAGCGCGCATTAATAGTACTGAGAATAAATGGGCCACGCATGCGTCAATAGTATGCGCGATCAGATCAAAAAACCATAGCAGCCTACTATCAAGAAGGCGCTTGATTTTTCCCAAAACTGAATGTGTCCGCGAGCGCCTCAGTAGGAGTTAAGAGCGGTCTGAGGGCCGGTCCCAATTCCTTGAGAAGTTGGGCTGCCAGCGCGCTCGTAAAATTAAATTGGGCGGCCTCAGGGCCTTTCACATGCGCTGTAACAACACCATAGAATCGGTCCGCAATGAAGAATGCAAAGGTGGCGGTACGACTGATAACCTTTGACGAAATTAGTTTACCTCCGGGGCCTCGTTTTTCATAACGATGATCGCCCGTACCCGTTTTCCCGCCGACGACAACGGGATTCCC
>CAZPBV010000016.1:3138-8939 GCA_964584675.1 uncultured Bdellovibrionales bacterium | reverse complement strand
GCACTCGTTGGGCAGTGCCGTGGGCAACAACATCTTCAAGCGCCGCCTTGACGACGTGAGTAAGTTCCGCACTCAGAACCCGTTCCCCCTGCATCTTCTTATCCCGACCAAGCACTGTTTCAAAAGGAGTGCCTCTCGCAAAATGAAGTTTTTCAATCCGAATTTCGGGATAACGAATGCCCTCGCTAAGAATGATGCCCACCAACGTTGCGAGGGCCGCAGGTCTGTCTCCAGAGCTACCAATGGCGGAGGCATAAGAAGGGACAATATGGTGAAATGGGTACCCGAGCCGCTGCCAGGACCGCAAGATGACGTCAAAGGCGTCGACTTCGATTAACTGTCGAATGCGAGAGTCTTGGGCGCGCCTATTACTGGAGCGGAATAACCATTGGTACACTTGCTGACGCTCGGCTGCACTCGCTTCAACTGCTTGCTCGAAACTAGTTTTAGGATGTGACGCGAGGAACCCGACCAACCACAATTCAAGGGGATGAACCTTGAGCATGAAGCCCATATCATTGAGAGAAAATGACGCCGGATCGTAGGACCTATAGAGTGAGGATATAGGGTGCGCACCCGGCGTTGAACGTCTGAGCCGCAAATGAAGGAAGTTTTCAAAATCTTCGGCAGACCCGCCCGGGTGCAGGTAGCGAAAAACGATCGCTAATCTCTTGGGACTTGCTCGAAACTCTCGCAGAAATCTATTGACGAGGTCATCGCCGGAAAGTCCGCGGTAGCGCTGATAGAACCCTTTCAAAAAGTAGGTGCCCTCGCGATCTGCAAACCGCGCCAGGTAATTTCGGCGCACCTCCTCCTCAGAAAGTTCGCTCTGCTTGTCATCCTCTATCCCACGGCCGGTAACACGCGCGCTGTGGTATTTAACCACATCACGCATGATACGAATAAACGGCAAATTAATGGAATTGCGAATCGCTTCCCGCACACTTACCGTCTTGCCATTATCTTCTTTCTTGAAGTTCTCAAAGGTATGGTTGCCTCCGCCCGTAAAAAAAGTTTCGGCCGGGCTCGCTGAGTAGGTCCGCTCCATGGCAGCATTCAACACCTCGTCAAGGTGAGATTGCGGGTTGTCATTGAGATACGAAGCAACCCATCTCGTCAGCGGATCCCGCATTCGATCTACTTCACGAGCACGCTCCAAAGCAGAGGAAGAAGCCATACGGCCGTGAAGCTCTTCAATCACTTGCAGATAGGACACGAGCGTTCTCAGTTTGGCAGTCGATCCGAGATCGAGGCGCGTTCCCTCGTTAATATCAAACGGCCGATCAAGATTGTCAGTCTGAACTCTCAAAACATTGGCGTTTCCGCTCCGCTCATACAGAGTGAAACTAAAAATAACACTTGCCGGATTTCCTTTGGCGAGAATGCGATCTCCCAATAAATTATATTTCTGAGCTTCTTTACGGTTCTTAATCGAAGCCAAAGTTTCGGTAATGGCATCGTGAGCGCGCTTATCAATCGAGCTCTCGACCGACAAATCGACATTATCCAGGTCATAGAGCCGCGGAATATCTAATATTTCGAGCAGTCGCATGCGAATAGCATTAGAAGCTTTTCGTTCAACAAAGGAGACCGGAGACTGGGGAGCAGCCTTGGTCTGACGTATCACGGGGAGAGAGCGCGCAGCAGAAGCAAGTTCAGGAGAAATAATCCCCCCCTTTTCGAGCAGCGTAAGATGATCATGGGTCAATTGATCCAAGTCCGCACCTCCGTGCAGCAGGTAGTACGACGGTCGCCGGTGGGCAATGAACAAGCTCAGCACCTGCTTAAAGGCAGCGGCCCGTTCGGCCAGTGTTCGGGCCGAATCTACGAGGGCTGCATTGAAATCCTCAAATTCACGCCCATACCATGCCCACATACCGTCCCCAAGGCCGCTTACCTCCCCGTAACCGGGTAAAGCGGCAAGTGGAATAGAGTTAATATATTTAAGGACTATTCGCTTTCTCGTCTCAATCGTCTCGCTACCATCGAGATAAGCGCGATAACTAGCCGATGTCATCTGGACCAGCTTGTCGCGGGCCGATGTCGTGCGACCTTCGGGGGAATGTAGATACTTCTCCAGTTGAGTCGCTATCGTGCTTCCACCCGGCGCATGGTGAGAAGGGTCCAAGAATTGAAAACTCTTTTCTAGAACTGCCCGGGCAAGGCGGTCCCATTCTACGGCAGGGTTCTTATAGGGATGCTCATCATCCAAAATCTCTCGATTCTCAATAAAAAGGAGGGTCTTGAGCACAATTTCGGGAATGTCGGCAAATTCTTGAAAAACACGGGTCGGGCGAAGCGCAGAATACAACTCCAGCCCGTCACGCCCAAAGATCTCCAGTCCAGCGCGAATCTTTTCATGGTATGGGGTGTAGACCCCCTCATCAATGACTTCTCGCATGGCGGGCGAAATCCTGGCCTGGGCTTCAATTCGGAAAAAACTGGGGCCCATCTCACGAACAATGCGTGGAATCTTTGTGTACCCCAGACGAAGGTCGTATGGCCCGTACTCGGGAAAACGAATGCTGGAACTCGGCCCCGGTTCCATTCTATAGGTTAGTTCTTGCGCCTTCTCAGAAAAATAGCGCGCCTGAAGGCGTGAAGTTTCGAGCTCTACATTGAGTGCCAATACTATGAGAGCCGCGACTGAAATTCCTAAAATGACAGTAGCAATTTGCCAACGCTTCATAGTTTTCGAAGATAACTGGGGAAGTCCTATTACCTGAATAGTAACGTATATTTACGATGAATAGTGTTAATTTTCGATGCTTCTTTAAGCTCCATAGAGTAGCGCAGGATACAAGTTCTATTTGAATGGTACTCGGATACTCTTCGTCTACTTCCGGTTAGAATGCCGTCACTCCGATAAGCAATGAATGTCTTCGATAGGTAAGACTTGCTCTTGGGGTCTGTCAGATATATGAAATGGTAGGTATTTTTTTGAGGTTTCGTGAGGACCATAATGGTAAAGATAGTCTCCTTAAATTACAAACAATTTTCCAATTTTTACAAATCTATTCAAATGCTTAGCGCTCTACGGACAACCTTTTGGTTATTCCTCTTGATAGCTTTCTGTTCCCACGCTTCTCAAGCCCAATCAGAGGACAATGCCCAGAAGGACAACGGTCTCAAGTATGCCCATGGACTATCTTCGGCTTTTGAACAGGTCGCAAACACTATTACGCCTTCGGTGGTAAATATTGTCGCAACAAAGAAAATAAAGCCCAGCCGCCGAAACTTGAACCAAGCAGACCCGTTCTTTGAACAATTTCGAGATTTTTTTGGCGAAGATTTTATGGATCGCTTTGGCCCGTATCAAAATCCCGATGGGAATGCCCAGCAGGGTCTTGGAACGGGGGTCGTTGTTGATTCAAAGGGCCACATTCTGACCAATAACCATGTGGTAGGAGAAGCAGATGAGGTAACTGTTAGACTCAATAACGATAAAACATATAAGGCTAAGGTCATCGGAACAGATCCTCGGACGGATCTGGCTGTTATTAAGATTGATGCCGATAAGTTGACCCCGGCAAATTTGGGCAATTCTGACTCTCTTAAGATTGGCGAGTGGGTAGTTGCTGCGGGCAATCCGTTTGGGTTGGATAACTCTATTACCGCTGGCATTGTCAGCGCTAAGGGACGTTCAATCATGGGTGGCGGCCAATACGAGGACTTTATTCAGACAGATGCGGCTATCAACCCAGGAAACAGTGGTGGCCCGTTGGTAAATTTAGAGGGCGAAGTTATTGGCATCAATACCGCGATTTTCTCGCGCAGCGGCGGTTACATGGGAATAGGTTTTGCCATCCCGATTAACATGGCTCGTACGGTCATGGAAAGCCTTATCTCTAAGGGAAAGGTCGTACGCGGTTGGCTTGGAGTAGGAATTCAGAATTTGACGGAAGATTTGGCCCAGTCCTTTAATGTAACCAGTACCGAAGGAGCTCTCGTTGGACATGTCGAAGATGGTGGTCCAGCTGCTAAAGCAGGGCTCAAACAAGGTGACATCATTATTGCCATGGACGGTACCAAGATTAAGGATATCAACCAGCTACGTAATGATGTGGCAGCGCTCAGGCCGGGTCAGGATACCAAGCTAGATGTTTTGCGAGAGGGCCGAAAAATTTCGGTGAGCATAGAAATTGGCGAGCTTCCAGGGCAAAAGGCTGAGACGATTGAAGAAAGCGACGAGCTTTCGGACCTCGGCATGTCGGTTGATGAATTAACGCCGGAATTGGCCAGGAGACTTAAGACAAAACACAAGAGCGGAGTAGTCGTGCGGCGCGTTGATCCCACGGGTGCCGCGGCCAAGGGAGGAATTCAGCCGCGCGATATTATTGTCAGCATCAATGGAAAGGATATCGACAGCGCCAAGAGTTTCAATGAAGCCATTGAGGCAGCCAGTTTAAAAAAGGGTATTCGCATAGTTGTTGAGACCGAGGGAATGGAACGCTTTGTATTTCTCAAATCTGAGGAGTAGGTGGAGCCCACCAGTACAGAAGCCTGATCTTCTCACCAGCCGAAGTCCGGGCTAGGCGTCAGCCCTCATGCTTATCTCTTTTGAAATATACTTATCAATAACCGACAATAGCACCTCGTTAGCCACAGGCTTCACGAGTACTTCATTAGCGCCATTGGCAAGGCAAAGCTCGAGGTCCCCTGGACCGAGCGAAGCAGTATAAACAATGATGGGGAGCCCCTGAGTCCGAGAATCGTGGCTACTTCTTACCGCCTTAATTACTTCGAATCCATCAGAGACGGGCATCTGAAGATCTAAGAGCACCAGCCCAACTTCAAAACTGCGAATCATCTGCAACGCTTCATTACCATTTTCCGCAGTCAACACTCCTAGACCATGCCTTTCAACAATTCTTTGGGCTAATAAGCGATTAACGCTATTGTCATCCACCACTAATACCACTCCCCGAGAAGGAGTTGTCGGGGTGCCATGGGAAAGATCGAGATGCACACTAGTCATTCCATCTACTGGTGCGTCGGTCGCCTCTCTGCTTTGGATGACAAAATGAAAACTTGACCCCTCGCCTACGGAACTTTCAACCCACATCCACCCCCCCATGAGCCCAACCAGGCGCTGGCAAATGGCCAAACCAAGACCACTACCCTGTGCCGCTCGCGTCGATGAGGCGTCCACCTGGGTAAAGGGCTGAAAAAGGGAGTCAAGTTTGTCCGATGCAATGCCAATGCCGCTATCCTGAACAATGAAGTGGAGCATAGAAAAATTCTTCATGGAATCCCTGGCTCGAACAGTCACACGAACGGCGCCCTTTCCCTCGGTGAACTTGATGGCGTTACCAATAAGATTAATTAAAATTTGAGAAACTCGGATACTATCAAGGAAGACACGCGGAGGAAGCTGAGGGTCTACTTCTAAAGTGAGGACAATGTTTTTTTCACGAGCGAGAACATTGAAGATTTGCAAAGCTTGCTGAACACACCCTCGAACATCACACGGGGCGGGATTAATCGGCATTTGATGAGCTTCTATCTTGGCATAATCCAATACATCGCCAATAACATTGAGGAGCGATTCGGCAGACGCCTGAAGCGACGCCACAAGTTCAGCTCGCCCCTGATCCAGCACCTCTGACCGTAATTCCCGCGCCACGCCAATAATGGCATGCAGGGGGGTGCGAATTTCGTGACTCATATTGGCCAAAAAACGCGACTTGGCCTCGCCCGCACGCTCGGCATTCTCCTTGGCTTCGCGCAATGCACTGTGAGCTCGCTCGGTAGTATCCAACATCTCATTAAAGTGACGAATGAGTTCATTCACTTCGTCT
>CAZPBV010000016.1:2222-3128 GCA_964584675.1 uncultured Bdellovibrionales bacterium | reverse complement strand
CGTCTATCCCATTTTCCTCCAAACGCACCGAGTAATTCTTGCTTACCGCCACTACCCTCGCGGCATCGCTCAAGGCAACAATTGGCGAGCATATCTTCTCGCGTAAACGCTTCGAGACAAACCATGCAACAACTCCTGCGAGCAGAGAGACAGCAAAAAAAGTTAATAGAGAAGAAACTAGTTGATCATATATGTAGCCATACGATGCAACGACTAGAATGTACCCAACTCGATCATTGCTAACTCTAATGGGACTCATTGAGTACAGGAGCGAGCCATGACTCCAGACACGGCCCTTATCCATGGGCGCGCTGGGGCGCGGGACCAAGCTAACTACTTCGCCGGTGCTCACCAGAACGGAACCGTCCGGCCTATAGAGTGCAGCACCCACAAAATGTCTCTGTGAAGATAGGGCCGCAAGAACGCGCCCAGCTGCTTCGCGATCGTCAAATGCGAGAGCCGCCCTACCGGCACTGCCGGCAATTGACGAAATGGTGCTGATATGGCTCTCAAAACTACGAAATGAACTTCGAACATAAACAAAAGCGGTAACGGCAAATGCTACAAGCAGAGCAGCCCCTATGGAAATAAAAAAAGCTACGGCCAAACGCCTTTCGACTTTCATGCCAATCCTCGTGAATTAGCCGTTACCATAGTGGATAGCCGCAAAAATGTACATGAATTATCCTTTCATCATTCTACCAAATCAATTAACCAAAGGATATACTTCTCCTTCATTGAATCGGGTTGCCCCATGAGCAGGATTTTGACTTCCGTCATACTTTTGCTAATCAAGATTTTTCCCTTTAGATCTCTCTCCATCGCCTATGCGAGTCGTCAATTCGTCAGCCTTACGTTGATATGGATTTTGCTCTCTGCGCCATGCTTCGGTCAAAGCGCTCCCAG
>CAZPBV010000016.1:0-2212 GCA_964584675.1 uncultured Bdellovibrionales bacterium | reverse complement strand
TGATAATTCTCTCATCGATAGGGGCCTTGAACGATTGGTGAACCTCGATGTTGAAGTCACTTCGCCTGCGCGCAAGGCGAAGTATCTCGGTGACACAGCCGCGGCTGTTACCGTGTTAACAGGAGAAGAAATTAGGCGATCAGGTGCAGTGCATCTTTCTGATGCGCTGCGCCTTGTTCCCGGCCTCTCCGTGGCCCGCATTAACTCTAGCAGTTGGGCAGTTTCATCACGCGGTTTTAACCAGCGGTTTGCTGAAAAGCTCCTCGTCATGATCGATGGACAAAGTATCTACACCCCCCTCTTTGGGGGCACTTTTTGGGAACATCAAGAGATGAATCTCGATGATATTGAACGTATCGAGGTCATTCGCGGACCTGGAGCTTCGGTGTGGGGAGCAAACGCGGTTAACGGCGTGATAAATATTATCACAAAGAGCGCCCAAAAAACGTTGGGATCGTACTCTTCAATGGCCAGCGGGAAAGAAACAGTCCTGGCGACTAATTTGCGTTATGGAGATGAAATGTCTCCCGAGACGGCTTATCGAGTTGGTGGCACTTTCTCTCACTCTGGGTCCGGTAAGCTTCCGAACGGAGAGGACGCTGAAGATCAATGGTTCAGCGGATCCGGAGAATTCCGCATTGATTCTCGTGTTGACGACAATAATTCCGTTACTGTCAAATCGAGGGGATATCACATTGACACCTTCTATCGGACTTCGATACCAGTTCTCTCCCCGCCTTTTTTCGATACTAACACTTACAGTGGAACACGCGCTGTTGATGGCGCTCTTGCAAGCGTTCTGTGGGATCATACCCTGTCGGCCGACTCAAAGCTCAATACTAAACTTGACTACCTCTATGAGCACGACAGCGGTCCCATCTTGCCGCAGGAGGTGCACATCACTTCGCTTGAAACTCAACATGAAGTAACGGTAAGCCGCTATCAAGAATTTCTTTATGGAGTAGGATATCGATACTACCATGACGCGACTCATGGGAATTATCTTGAATCGTTCGAGCCTGCATCCTCCGACGACTCTCTGGCATCGGCATACGCACAAAGCGAGACCAGGGTAATCCCTGATTTGCTGAGCCTCATTGTCGGTTCCAAGTTTGAATATAATCAATCAACCCCTGTGGGCATCATGCCGTCGGCCCGCCTCTTATATACTCCTCAAAAAAATCATACGTTATGGCTTGCGGTGTCCCGCGCACTTCGTAATCCAACAAGGACCTATGAGTCGGTGCGGCTACCACTGGCAGTTAGCCCCTCGGATTCCTCACCGATATTGGCATTAATGACGGGCAATCGTCAGGTGCGTTCAGAAAGTCTCCACGCCTTTGAGCTCGGCTATCGTTCCGATTTAACAAAACGGCTATTTATTGATCTGGCAGCTTTTTACAATCAATATGACCATCTTAACAGTCTGGAACCTCAGGAGGCCTTTCTTGGCAGCCCCCCTTATAGTAACGATAGTGCAGTCATAGTTCCCCTCCATTTCGAAAATAGGCTTGGGGCGTCCTCATACGGACTAGAGGCATCCCTCAAAGTTCAGCCATTGGAACCGGTGCACATCTCAGCCACCTACAGTTTTCTAGATGTCTCGACAAAACAGGGGGATAGCTTGGATTTTGCCCAACCTCTTCTCTATCGATCGAATTCACCCCGCAACCAAGCTACCCTACACACCTCGATTGATATTTCGGACAAGACTGCCCTCAACTCGGTTCTCCGCGCGGTCGGCCCCTTGGGCTTTGGGGAGGTGCCGGGCTATTTCGAAATGGATCTCAAACTTGCGTTCAAGTTGTCTAAACAATTAGAAATAGCACTCGTCGGTCAGAATCTTCTCAATGGGAGCCATCTGGAAAACGTTACTCCTATTTTTGGACTTCCAAGAACTGAAATAGAGAGGGACATTTTTGGAATGGTAACTGTTCGCTTTTGACGTTTTGCTATAAAATCATAGTAGTAGTGAATTTTCAAAGAACATAGATTTAAAGCCCACCACGATGTAGTATGCCGAAAATGAGAACGGCGGTCATTTTATTTTGGATCTTCTCTGGTATCGTTTACGCGCCATGGAGCAGCGAGGTATATGGCCAATCCCAAGGGTCATATCTATCATCGGAGAAAAACAGCGCTCCACGAACAGATCTTCAGGCCGCACATCTTTTTTATTTGGCACGATTTACTGATTGGGCAACTCTTGCGG
>CAZPBV010000015.1:17526-18102 GCA_964584675.1 uncultured Bdellovibrionales bacterium | reverse complement strand
CAGTCAAATATAATGTGTCACTCGAAAAACCACCGCTTCCGTCCCCCATTGCCACCACTACCCCGCCCAGGCCAATAAACGCTGCATCTTGTTTGCCGTCGCCGTTAAAATCCTGGGTCAAGACTTTATAGACGTCATTCAAGGTCGGCAGGGAATATGTCATCAAAGCCCCAAAACCTCCCGAACCATTTCCCAACCGAACGTTGGCCTCACCAGACGATGAGTCAAATCCAGCGGATACCATGTCCAAATAGCCGTCATTATTCATGTCAGCTAAAGCGACGGAGCGAGATTGCCAGCTTTCCGCCACATAACTTTGACCGGCGGAAAACGTTCCGTTACCACTTCCCATGACAACCTGTACGTAGCCCGGATCGGTGACATTGAGAGCCAGCAAAAGATCGACTTTGCCGTCTCGATTGATGTCACCTACTGTCATGTCAGTGGCATTCGAGGTAGAAAAAGATCTCCCCGTTTGGAAGCTGCCATTGCCATCTCCCAAATATGAGTACACTGAGGAAGTTCCAAGCACGATTAAATCCATATTGCCGTCAGAGTTCAAATCCGATAGTTCCA
>CAZPBV010000015.1:12023-17516 GCA_964584675.1 uncultured Bdellovibrionales bacterium | reverse complement strand
ACCCCAACCGAGACAACATCCAACTTTCCATCTCCGTCCAAGTCCGCAACTTTCGCATCACGGCCACGAAAGGCGCCGGTTGCTGAGACCTGTCCGGCCTGGAAACGACCCGAGCTGATGGCGCCCCCCACGCCGGTTAATAAACTGCCATCAACCCCGGTTCCTCCTTGGAGCCGGACCTGCCCATTACCTCCGCCATTTAAGAGGTACATCTTGCCAAAGCGGGTGCTGTTTGCGACCCTCGAATATTCTTGCGCCAATGTTTGAGCCTCTGTGTCCAACGCTTGGCGTTGGGACGTGCTTAAAGATCCATTGGCCGCTTGAGCCGCCAGCTCGCGTAGGCGCACCGCAATATCGGAGAGCTGAGAGATGGCACCATCAGCAATCTGAAGAGCGCTAATGCCATCATTAAGATTGAGAATTCCCTGGGAGTAGATTCGGCGGCTCGATTCCAATGAACTTGCCACCGCCAAGCCTGCGGCATCGTCAGATGAGCGGTTAATCCTTTGCCCAGAGGACAGCCGCTGCAAGCTGGAATTAAGATTCCGGGAAGCAACACCGAGCGCCCGCTGCGCTCGAAGACTTTCCATGTCTGAACGAAAATTTACCGCCACAACTACCTACGTCACACATCCAATGTGTCACTTAGATAGTCGTCTAGAGAATTCAATAACCTAACGATTGGGGGCTATATTTCTTACCGCCGCATAGACATGAGAAGATGATAATTAGTCATATATTTCAATTAGTTATACTACTAAGCCCCCAAGGACCTCAGTGGCGCGGGACAATCCGCGCAGGGGTACCGGCCACTACTGCCCCCAGTTGTGTCGGCCACCCGTACCGTCTCAGAACTCTGCAATATCTTCCTGATAAGACTATACCGAGATTTTCAACATATGCGCCTCTAGCCACGAGGCGATTTCTGGCACCGCCATTTTTTTTTGAATGAGGCCCTTAACGATAAAGCGTTCACCCTCTTTCGGAGGAACCTCAAGGTCAAAGCCATTCATTAACAAAAATGCTGCGGTCAGAGCAAAAGCAACTCGCCTATTCCCATCTATAAAACAATGGTTAAGAGCCAAGCTTTGCATGAGAGCTGCGGCTTGTTCAGAAAGCGAGTCATAGTAACCTGATCGTGGCCGTCCGAGCGCGCTTTCCAACAAACCCAGATCAATGATTCCGGCGCTCCCGCCAAAACGTTCCAATAATTCTGCATGAAGATAAAGCGCCTCTTCAATGGTGGGATAACGGGTTCTACTCACGCAATATTACTTTGCAAGTCGCGTGAGGAGCTCCGCATGCTTCTCCAACACCCGCGCAGCAGCGCTACGAAAAGCAGGGCGAATTCTCATATTCTCAAGGTGAGTTGTAATTGCTTCATTCACAATGTCCGCCATGGGACGGCCAGATTCTTTGGAAAAATGCCGCAGCTCTTTTAATACAACCGCTTCAACTTTAGTGGCAAATTTGACCTTTTTCACTAAGCTCTAGTGTAGCTTGACATGTCATGACATGTCAAGCCCGGAAAACAACAAGAAGAGATTACGCCATAGATGCAATTACATTGAATTCATATAAAGTCAGCGGCGCGGGATAATCCGCGCAGGCGTACCCGCCACGACTTCCCCCGCAGGGACGTTGTCCCTAACTAATGAATGAGCCCCCACAATTGCCCCATCGCCAATGGTGACTCCATCCAAGATCGTCGCCCGCGCCCCTATCCACACATTCTTGCCAATGCGAACACCGCCCTTTATTTCCATCTCACGAGCAATGAGGGGGGTGTCGGCATCACCCGTTTGGTGATTCCCAGGACCAATATAACAATATGCCGCTACCAGTGTGCTTTCGCCAATTTCAAGATATGACTGTGTGGCCACCCGGCAGTAGGTTCCGATGTTCACCCCGCTTCCAAGCTCAATATGTCCGCCCTTGGCAGCCACCGTTGAAAAACGTCCAATACTGACGTGATCCCCGATTTGTATTGACGCATGCTGCCCATCACTTCTCTTCCCATGGGCATCGAGAGTGACGTAGTCATCAATCAATACCTTGCGCCCAAGCGACACCGAGAGAGGATTTCGCAAAGTAACGCCACGTCCAAATGCCGGCGCTGGTCCGCACTGACGCAGAAGGTGGGGGAAAAGAATGCGCCGCATCCCAAACCCCATCATACCGGGCAAACCCGAGAAGACGGTGGTGGCCAATTCATAAAACAGAAAATAAGGCAGCGAACCTTCCCGGCATACAAATGCACGGTAAAGAGCTAGTGCCGACTCCTTTCTGTCCGACAGCGCTGCTTGCTGAGGTGTCATGGCCGGCTTCATACAACTACCTCTTGAGGAACTTTTCAGCCCGCGACAGACCAATAATGCTTACCGAGTCTTGGATAAACCCCGTATCAACAAGCCGAATACATTCATCAAACGGTAAACGCGTGAGCCGAAGCTCCTCCGTGCCATCCGGGCGCGCGCCGACATCGGCCAAACCTCGCGCCAAAAATACCACCCCTACCTCGGAACTAAAGCAGTTACTGAGATGAAATTCAGGGCCCAGCTGCAACCATTCGTCCGCTTCAAGCCCCGCTTCCTCACGAAGCTCTCTCCGGGCCGCCTCAAGGGCAGACTCTGATTCGTCGGAGCCCCCTTCAATAATTTCCCAAGAATACTGGCTCAGCGGATAACGAAACTGGCCAACCATGAACACTTCACCCTCAGCATTCAGGGCAACAACTCCGGTGGCAATCCGAGTCTCTACAACCCCATAAATTCCTTCCTGCCCATCAGGTCGAATGACGGCATCCTCCCGAACTCGAATCCAAGGATTCTCATATACGCGACGCGAACCTATTGTCCTCCAAGGGCTCGGATAATCGCAGCGCAATCTGCCGGAAGAATCTTGATAACATCTCACCAGTGAATCGGATGGCGACCGAATCATAACCTCGCCCTAGCCCCCTTTTTCATTAGCCCCTCCTGTCCCCCTAGCCCATAGTGGTTTGGTAGGCGCTCCATAACGGCTGAGAACCACCGGCGAAGCGACCATCGGAGCGATCGATGATACACGCAAAAGCTACAACCCGTCCTCCAAGCTGGGAGATAAGGCGCTCCGACTGACGCAAACGACCCCCGGACGCAATGACATCATCCACCAGCACCACCTTCTTTCCTTGAACCGAAACACCGCTCAAACTCCCTTCGGGAGTAAGAATGGCAACCTGCCGACCACCGGCAATTGCTGCCGCAAAAAAGATCCCCGTATAGGCGAGTCCTACCGCGACGTCAAAGTCAGGTTCAGGATCATGACCCATGGCGTGGGCCGCCAAACGCGCCAAATCATTCGGACACAGTCGCACACAATCATAAAAGACCGTGCACGAATATTTATCATTAATTCGTATCGGAGCGTCAGAAGTCACGGTGATGCTGTCAATGAGAGCACGGGTAGTTTCATCCATGAAGGAAGATTACCCCAGCCGGGACCACGGGCGCAATGCGGGAGCGGACAGCCTCTTTAAGAGAAATCTACCTGCAATTTCACCTCTTCCTCGCCGCCGCCAGTCTCACTCGATCCGCTATGTTGCTTTCCAGCGGCAGCAAGAGGCTTGCCTGCTCGCTTGGGCTTATCCTCCTGACCCTCCTCGGCCAGCTTGATGCGAAGCCTCAAATTATTTGCGCTATCAGCGTTGCGCAGGGCTTCCTCCAACGATATCCTTCCGGCCCGATAGAGCTCGTAGAGGTGCATGTCGAACGTCTGCATGCCGCTCGTAGCCCCTATTTCCATAGCTTCTTTTAGTTCCACCACCTGCGCTTTGTGAATGAGATCCTTGACGCGCGGGCTATCAAGCAAAATCTCTATAGCCGCCGCACGCCCCCCGTCGATTGTCCGCACCAAGCGCTGACTGACAATGCCGCGCAGATTAAGACTTAACATCAAGTATATCTGCGAATGTCGCTCGGGTGGGAAAAAGTTGATAATACGTTCCATGGCCTGATTGGCATTATTACTGTGCAAGGTGGCTAAACAAAGGTGCCCGGTTTCGGCAAAGGTAATAGCGGCCTCCATTGTTTCTTGAGTGCGAATTTCTCCAATGAGAATGACATCAGGGGCCTGACGCAAGGCATTACGCAGAGCCATCTCATAACTCTGAGTATCCATGCCAACTTCACGCTGGGTAATAATGCACTTCTTGTGGGAATGCACAAACTCAATAGGATCTTCGACGGAGATAATATGACCAGCGCTGTTGGTGTTGCGGTAATCAATCATGGCAGCCAGAGATGTCGATTTTCCAGATCCGGTAGCGCCCACCACCAGCACCAGTCCGCGTTTGGTCATGGCGACATCTTTCAGTACGGGTGGCAATGCCAGATCATCCAATGACGCTATGGTGGTCTTAATTTGACGAATAACGATCCCAATTAAACCACGCTGACGAAAGATATTCACGCGAAACCGTCCCAGGTTGGCATAGTAGAGAGCCAGGTTCTGCTCATTGGTCTCCTGAAATTCTCTCTGCTGTCGGTCGGTCATCACGCTATTTGCGAGCGCTTCGGTGTCGGTAAGACTCAGGCAGCGATTGCCGGCCGGCCGCACAACACCGTTAATGCGGTACATCGGAGGACTATCTACAGTCAGATAGAGGTCCGAGGCATCATGCTCGACCATCACTGCCAAAAGTTTACTGATGTCCAACATACCGCCCGCTGTCCTCCTCAATATTTTTGCTATCGGCCGGCCTTACGAGAGCTCTGTTGAACCGCCTGATCCTGCTCCTTAAATAGGTCAGGATTTCCTATCTTTTCGATCGCCGCCTCCCGGCCAATGAGGTTGCGATCAACCAGCTCCCTCAGGTGCATCTCTAATGTTTGCATACCCAGTCCCTGGGACGTTTGCATGACGGAAGGAATTTGATGGATCTTGCCTTCACGGATGAGGTTGCGAACGGCTGTGGTGCCAAGCAAGATTTCAAGCGCCGCCACACGTCCGCCGCCAACTCGTTTGCAGAGCGTCTGGGTAATAATGGCTTGTATGGACTCCGCAAACATGGCCCGAACTTGCGCCTGTTGGTTGGGGGGAAATACGTCTATGACGCGGTCGACGGTCTTTGGGGCGCTCGAAGTATGGAGGGTTCCAAATACCAGATGCCCGGTTTCAGCAGCGGTGAGCGCTAGCTGAATCGTTTCTAAATCTCTCATTTCCCCCACGAGGATAATATCGGGATCTTCGCGCAAGGCGGCCCGCAGGGCATTGCTAAAGGACTTGGTATGCGGCCCTACTTCACGCTGATTTACCAGGCACTTCTTTGTCCGGTGCACGAATTCGATGGGATCCTCTATGGTAAGGATATGCCCCTCTAGTTCATCGTTGATGAGGTCAATCATACCTGCCAAGGTAGTCGACTTTCCCGAACCGGTTGGACCGGTTACCAACACCAGACCCTTTTCCTTGCGAGATATTTCAGCCAGGATGGACGGCATGTTCAGTTCC
>CAZPBV010000015.1:0-12013 GCA_964584675.1 uncultured Bdellovibrionales bacterium | reverse complement strand
TTGAAAAGTCAATGTCGCTGAATTCTTCAAAAACCTTGCGCTGGCCATCATTCATAATGTCGTAGATCATGGCGTGGGTTTGCTCAGCAGTAAGGGGAGGAACTTTTATTTTCTTCATGTCGCCATGGACACGCACCATGGGGGGTTCACCGGCGCTAATGTGCAAATCGGAAGCGTCCTGTTGGTGCGCAAATTGGAGAAGTTGAGTAATGTCCATACGCGGTAAATAGTTGCCGAAAGTACTTCTCGCCCTTTGAAGTGTTATCGGCACATGACATGGATCAGTAAATAGAAATGGTGGAAAAACCTAGCGTTAACTAAGTGTTTTTCGGATGTTATAAAATTGAGCAGGAATACTTCTTTCCTTCAAACACTCGCCAAAGGCGCTGTCGGGGCGGATAATAACACCTTGAAAATCCAGCGACATATCGGTCTCAATTCGGGCGCCCGCGCTTGGTTCATAGCGGGCTTAACTGAGGAAACCTCTCACCTCTGCGTCATTGTCAAGAACCACAGCATAGCCGAAGAACTAAAACATGATCTTGAGTTCTTTCTCTCAGATATTCCGATCCGCACCTTTACCGGGTGGGAAACTATTCCCTTTGAGTTTGTTTCTCCTCAACTTGATATTTCTGCCACACGACTGGCGGTGCTTGACGAACTGCGTAATCAAAGCAGTGGCATCATTATAGCCACGGCAGAAGCACTGATGCAAAGAGTCGTGCCTCCCACATTCTTTGATTCACTGTGCTTCACACTGAGGCCTGGGGATTTAGTCGAGCGTTCCGTCCTTGAAGCTCGGTTCGCTGCGTGCGGTTTTCAAGCGGTTTCCTTGGTCGAGGAAGTAGGCGAGGTTGCCGTTCATGGTAAAGTGATTGACTTCTTTCCAGCTCTATCTCCTGCTCCTCTGCGAGTTGAGTTCGCTGAAGGCCGTATCGCAGCTATTCGAGCTTTCGATAGCGATAGCCAACGCTCCCTCTACCCGCTCGCTTCAGCGCGAGTACTGCCAGTGCGCGAATGGACAGACGGTGCCCGGGTGAGTCAGTTTCAAGAACGTGTGGACGAGGCGCTTGAACGCCTCAAGGAGCGCGGGCGCGCGCTTGAGACCCCCGCTCGCGAGATTGCTCGAGCTATGGGCGAGATACGTTCCGGAACCTATGTCCCCGGCATTGAACTCTACAACGGGTACCTATGCGGCCCCTTGGTCAGTTTCTTGGACTACCTTTCGCCGAGTCATAGGCTGGTGGTGCAACTTGAAAATTCCCTCAAACATGCGCTCGACAGCCTGTGGCAGTCAGTGAGTGAGCGCGAAGAGCGGTTGGCACATGAACACTACCTCATCCCCCCCAAACAGGAGCTATTTTTTGAGCCGGATGAGATCCTCGCCGCCTTGGGGGGCCGTTCACGTCATGTGCTTGATCAGCTTGAAGATGGGGATGAAGGGACCGGATTACATTCCACTCGCACTGTTCACCGCACCTTGCACAATACTGAATTATCAGTGCGCGTTAAGTCGCAAGCCGGAAGTGGCGAAGCTCTCAAACCGCTGCAATCATTCATTACCACCCTCAGACGAAATGCTTTCAGCCTTTGTTTCATCGTTGGCTCGGCCTCTCGCGCGGAGCGACTCCAGCGGATGCTTCTTTCCATTGATATTGATGCTCGTATCTTGGACCTTCCGGGACAGGTTTGGCTCAACTCGCCGCAGCGATATCCGGTTGTCATTCTTCAAGGACAACTTTCTCATGGATTTCAATTGCCGGAGCACTATGTCGCTTTTGTTGCCGAGCACGAAATATTCGCCGAGCGCTCCTACCGCAAAAGCGGGCGTTCAAAAACCAGCCTGAAACGCCTTCTTGGGTCGCTGGCGCAGCTGCGCGAGGGAAACTATGTGGTACACGTCGATTTCGGTATCGGACTTTACCGCGGTCTCAAGCATCTTGAAGTCGATGGCGGCGAAAGCGACTTCTTGCATATCGAATATGCCGACAGCCGGCTTTACCTGCCCGTTCACAACATTGGCAAGGTCCAAAAGTTTCAGGCCGCGGAGGGCCAGACGCCTGCTCTCGATAAGCTTGCCTCTACTCGCTGGGTGAAAACCAAGCTCAAGGTGCGCGAAGCCGTCGCTACTCTCGCGGGCGACCTCATTAAACTATACGCGACTCGCAGCATTGCCAAAGGGTGGCGTTTCGAGCCCTATGGATCCGAGGATGAGAACTTCGCGGAAGAGTTTCCGTATGATGAAACCCCTGATCAACTGAGTGCCATCAAAGACACGCTGAAAGATCTAGCCAGTGAACGACCCATGGATAGACTCGTATGTGGCGATGTTGGCTTTGGCAAGACCGAAGTAGCCGTGCGGGCTGCCTTTAAGTGTTTTCAGCACGGTCGGCAAACCGCCGTCCTCGTCCCCACTACCATTTTGGCGGAGCAACACAAGCGCACATTCACCAACCGATTCAGCCACACCACTGCGCGGGTCGGAGCGGTTTCACGATTCTATTCATCTGAACAGAATAGACGCACCTTGGCAGATCTGCAGAGCGGTAACCTTGATATTGTTGTCGGCACCCACCGTCTCCTGAGTAGAGATGTGGTTTTCAAAGATCTGGGGCTTCTCATCATCGATGAAGAGCACCGATTTGGAGTCAAACAAAAGGAGCGTCTCAAGAGTTTACGCGCCAACGTGGATATACTCACGCTCACCGCCACGCCCATCCCGCGCACTTTGCATATGTCGCTCCTCAATATTCGGGATATCAGTGTTATTAGCTCACCCCCTCATGATCGCCGGCTTATTCGCAGTTATGTTGCCAGCTTCGACGAAACGCTGATACGTGATGCCATTATGCGGGAGCTGCAGCGTGGCGGTCAGTCTTTCTTTGTGCACAATAAGGTTAATTCAATCGATGCTGTCACCGCCCGACTACAAGCGCTTATACCCGAAGGGCGTTTCCGGTATGCACATGGTCAAATGTCCGAAACTCAGCTCGAAGACATCATGCAGCAATTTCTCGATCACGAGATTGACGTGCTCGTATGCACCACCATCATTGAGTCCGGCATTGATATACCGAATGCTAATACCATGCTTATTGATCGAGCTGATCAATTCGGCCTGGCGCAACTGTATCAATTGCGCGGGCGAGTCGGCAGAAGCGATCGGCAAGCGTATGCCTATTTTCTTATTCCCAAATCTCGCAAGCTTGGAAACGAGGCGCATCGCCGACTGAAAGCCCTCCAGGCCCTTGATGACCTCGGCATGGGCTTTAACTTAGCCTTGCGCGACATGGAAATCCGGGGAGCAGGCAATCTGCTCGGCAAGGAACAGTCGGGGAATGTATTGGCGATTGGATTTGAACTGTATTCCAAGATTCTTCAGGAAGCCGTTCTCAACCTGAAGGGCGAGGAGCCCTCCATTCGGGAAATGGTAGATCCGGAGATAAAGTTAGGCGTGCGGGCCTATATCCCGGAGCACTATGTGCCTGATGTCTCGGAGCGTCTGATATTGTATCAGCGTTTTGCAGGAATTGAGTCCGAGGAAGAAACTGATACGCTGCTTTCGGAGGTTCAAGATCGTTTTGGGCCGTTTGACCGGGAAACGAGGAATCTTGCTGAAATTATGCGGCTTCGCTGCATCCTGCGATCATTCGGTGTCGTAAAGCTCGAATTGCATCACGCGCGCCTCGTGGTGGGTTTCAGCCCCAATGCGCCGGTAGACGCATCTAAGATTCTGCAGCTCGTAAAAAAGCACCCTGACCAGTATCGATTCAGCAAGCACCTCACCCTCTCAGTCGCCTGGCCTACCGCCGTGTCTAATCCGGCGGAAATTATCGAACCGCTGCGGGAGCTTCTTGTTTCTATTCGGTCTGAAAGTTAGTTCGAGGAGGTGGTCGGGCGATAGCTATCTTCCTCCGAATTGTCCGAAAGACAGGGTCGCAGGCAGCGCTTGGCTCGGACTTTCCGCCACAGAGGAAGAAGTCCAGCTTTGAACTAAGTTCTAGTGACCAACGTCGACCAATTTCCTTAGCTTTCCCAGGGATTCTCGAAATTCTTGAGTACCAAGTCGATCCGTTCTGGCTGCACCCCGTAGTTCACTTTCAAATTCCGCCACTACCCGCTGCAACTCCCCTTGTCCAAGGCGCAGGCGTTCTTCGATAACATTCAGTACATGCGCACTTCCGAAAGGCGCCCAACGATCTATAAGTTCCGCAATTCGGTGCATTCCTCTTAGATCGGCTGGCTCCAACCTATCAAAATAAATCAGCCGAAGGACCTCTCGGTCACGATCGGGCCGTGCCATAACATCCTCCAGAACCTCGGGCGCTGCTTCCATCATGGTGGCATACAACAGCTGAGAGACTCCAGTCAGCGACTCAAGGCGTTGATGCAGTGTACTTGACTCGGCGACTGCGGCCCCGACAATAGTGTCTGGGCTGCGCAGGGATACCCCCGCAACACCGCCATCGCCAGACCCCGCGTTCGGACCCTGTATATATTTACTTTGGGCACGCAACATGTATCCCTCACAGGCCAACAACTGCTCCACTGCCCATGACGAGTCGTCGCAAGTGCCAATTAATACGGTACCGGTAAAACCTTCAACCTCTCTTGCTAGAGCCGCGCTCGTTTCCGGATCCGCAACAAAATTCAGTTCCGAGCTTTGGTCATTGATAGCGGCCCCTCGTTTGAGCCTTTCAGCGAGAGGGAGGCCAATCGCCCGCCACTGGGCATGCGCCTTTAACCGAGCGGCCATACCATGTTTGATGGTGGCAGACACAGAGACCGATATTTGTCCCGGCACCTCAGAGGGCACGATGGTAATCATGAGACGGCTGAGCCAGTCGGTATCAAAATTTATTTGTTGCGGATGGCGCTGGGCCTCCCTTTCAATGAGAGGCAAGATCCCGTGTGCTATGTCCCCCAATCGCGGCACAACCGTCTGAACCGTCGACGTTTGGGCCTGCAACAGATTGAAGGGCAGCGTATCATCAGGGATACGATTAGCCATTTCGATCGCCCATGGTTTAGGGTCGACTCTATTGCGAGATTTAAAATCCCAAATGCCAGCCCATTCCTCCCTCCAAAATTCTCCCATCAGAATTCTTCCAGCCGGGGTCACTACCACATGCAGAGCAGATGGGCCAACGCCCCCATCGGGAAGTCTTAATAGGCCTGGAGCACTAATATCAACATGAATCTCAGGCTGCGCATCGATGCTGATATGCCGGAACTTTTCGATGATTGGGATCGTCTCGTCTTCAAAATAGGCATCGCCTTCCTTCACACTCCCGCCCCTCTTGCGAGATCGAGTCTCATTCCGCAAATGAAGAGGTCTGGTTTCAGCGTGTACGCCTTGGGATACGAAAAGAATCCTGAGAGTGGCCGCTAGCGCCAAGTCCTTTGCCGCAGGCAGAGTTGAACTTGTCGCTGTATCTTGATTGAATGCAAGGGCCCGCATGAGCGGATTGAAACCTAGCCGCCCGAATGATACGGACGGCAAGCTGCGCGTGAGCGTATCAATAGTATCATGATCGCCGGTGTTGTTACTTCCCCCGAAATACTGAGTAGGAATACGAAGCTTATCCGCACGCGCCTGCGGCATCCAGACTGCGACTCTTCCATCTTTCCATGCACGAGCGCTATCATAGATAAGCGCCCGATCCTCGTCTGCAATCAAAGTGACCGTGTCTTGCCAAGGATTATCCTGAATCACCATGGGCGTCACGCGCACGCGAGAAAGCTCTTTCCCCAATGCCGTCGGTCCACCACAAAGCTGCTCGATCGGACGTTTCATATCAAGAAGGGGCGAAATGCCGAAACGACTTCGCATGGCGGGGTCGTCTAATCTAAGCCGCACCTCATCTTGCAGGATGGCAATTTCTGACGAGACCTTATCGACGAGAGAGGCGAGAACGTCATGAGAAGCAAGGAACTCCTGCATCTCGACTATGTCGTCCGCCGCGCCAAGGAGTTCCCCAAGTGGCAACGCGCGATCGAGAAACTCAGGCTTCTCAGCCAGAATTGCAAGGATTCGGTTAAGGGCAAATAAATACTCGGCCGAGTTGCGCGCTACTAAATCTCGACCTGTGCCCATTCCAAGAGGTGAAGGGAGGGCAGCTCGAACTAACTCGGCAATGTAACCGGTAGCTCCGTCAAAGCGGCCCTCAAACTCTGTGGCAATGTACACAAGATTGTGCGCAATGAGCCGCCCCTGAATATCCGTGCCGATATCCGACTCTCCAACCCAGGAACCTCCTGTCAATCGGGGGTCTTTGGTATCTTCACAAGCATACGTGATGAGTTCCTGAATATTGCTTTGAGGTCGGCGTACCGGCTTCATAAGTTGCCCGCGTTTGTCGCGGTCGTCAATGCGGTAGGCAATGAGAGCCCTATCCCTGGTCTCCAATACCACCTGCCCCAGGTTATCGAACTTAATCGATGCCTCTTGAATCCCTCGCTGTAAATCCACCAGCCTGGGGTGGATGTCCTTCACGAGAAGATCCCTTATCTCATCAAATCCGCGCCGATTCTCTATGCGCATATAGTGTAACGATGCCAAGATAAAGTCAGTCGAACTGAACAGATCCTTTCGCAGTTGATCGATGTTATTCATCAGGCTCAAATATTGGAGACGGGCAATATCCGAGTCTGAACCAAAAAAAATCGAAAAAATCTTGAGCGCGAAATTGGCTGCTGCCAGATAAGGATTAGAGCCTACGAGCTGGCTGCTGCTCACCAGACCATGCATCGCAATAGCTGTCTTTGATATCTTCGAAAATGCTTCGGCGTGCCTACTGTCGAGACGCGACAGCAGTTGCGCTCCGACATCAACCCAAGCAATCGCGTTGAGAACTTCTTGCATCTCCCCAAGGGAGCGACCTTGCTGTCCGGGGTGTGCCTGAGGACGCATCATGGATAGCACATGTTGACTGAATTTGTCGCTATAGCTATCAACAAAGCGCGCGCTTGCTCTATCAACTTCCTGCTCAATTTCATCGGCACGCGCCTTGAGAATGGTATACTCTGTATTCTCCTGAGCAGGATGGTCGAAATCGTCCAGTCTTTTTCGAATTATCTGCAATTCATCGCGCATGGATTTGACATTTTGAAGCTCGGTTTGCCACCGCTCCTCAAAAGCGCGGCGCTCATAAATACTGCTTACACGCGACGCCGGAGCACCCGGAACGGCATAATCGCGGTATACGTCGGACCGCACGACAGGAAAGAATTGACTATCGAGGTAATCTCTCAGTACCGTGGTCTCCCCGTACAGGCACATCAGTCGCTCTGAAAGCGCTTGAGCTTCAGACCTGGCGACACGCCCCCCTTGCTCATTCTGTGCGCTGGAGATCCTCTCGCCGGGAGTACGAAGGTCCGAAAAGAGCGCATCTTTACCCAATTCGAACATCAGAGCCGCTGGATCCAGGGTCAGATAGTCTTCCAAATTGATATCAGAGTCCCAATCGTAATTGATATGTACTCCTCGCGCCTCAAGATCTCTCCGAAAACCATCAGCAATGGCAGCTCGAACAAGGGGATCTGAGAAATGAATCGGCTCAATCATCGGCGGGTCTGTCGGGGACCAACTATTATAACGTTCAACCAGCGCCTGTAGCATTGCGTATAGAGACGGCGAGTCCTGAAGTAATCTTCCTAGTTCGTCTTGTTGAAAACCTCTCAATTTTTCAACCTGCTCTGAAAGCGCTCGTACTTGGACATCATCCTGATAGCCATTTCGTCGGTCCGTCCAAGTGGGAGCAGGAGGCTCGTTCTGCGCGCCTCCATTATTGGCCGTTGCTGTCTTACAACTGCAGAAAAAACTGGCAGTTGCCAGTGCCGGCACCAAGACGCGGGAGCCTAATAAGTCCTTAAGTTTCATCATGGGGATCTCACTTGAATAATTTTCAAAATATTCGGTCTCTTCTTAGGACCGTTTACGCGCATCCACTATTTGTGGAAGCCAATGTTACCGCCAATAATATACTTCATCCCAGCGAATCGATTCCTTACAAGAAGTCCATCCGCCCCTGCTCAGTCTTTCTGCAACCAAGAATGATTATTCTCAACCATGCTACTGCGCTACCGTACATTGCATAGAGATTCAGGAATGAGAGACTATCAAGCCCGTCGTGTAGGGCTTCGCACGGATCGATTCGTAACACGGGAAAGCTCCACACATAGGCGCATAGTTCCTTTCAGCAGAACTTAGCGAAAGCCGTCACCTCTTCTTCCCGCCCTTCACCTTTATTCGCGCGCGCGGGCTATCCGCACTGTTCGTGATGCTTGGCCCGGCCAGGTTGACACGGTAGGACACAAAAACCGTACTTCCGGCGGGCACCGCCCTTAAAAGAACAGTACTGGAAGACGACGCTATCATTTTCTTCGAGGGCTTCTTTCCGCCTGGTGATTTCACTTCATAAGAAACGCTATAGGTAGCTCCAGGCACGTCAACCATAGACACAGATACCTTGCCTTTCTTAAGACTCAGCTTTGGAGCTTTGGGAGTTACTGATGGTCCCTCGGAACAATCGGACACCCCATTTTGATTCATGTCCAGAGCTGACTCGGCGGTACCCGCAGCAGGACAGGCATCCACACAATCAGAGATCCCGTCGCCGTCGCTGTCTTTATCGGCAACCCCGCACCCACAAACACCGGGACTAGACTTACTTGCGTCAGACGGGCAACCATCCACACAGCTTACAATGCCATCGCCGTCGGGATCTACGTCGGCTAGTCCGCAACCGCAGACGCCGGGAGCCACCTTGCTACTGTCCTGTGGACAGCCATCAACTGCATCCGCCGATCTATCCCCGTCCCCGTCCTTTCCGACAACAAAGAGGGCGTAGCGGTTATTATCCTCGGGATTGAGATCGTCCGACCCACTAAGAGCGGCTTGGCCAAAAACCTCCCACACACCCGCCTGTCCGACACTCACGGTGATCTGACCGCCTAACTTCAGTGCTTGGCCGAACTTACGGCCAACCAACAGCGCCGGAAGAGGCGGAACAAAAGACGGTGGGGGTGGCGGTGCAAACATTGGAAACGCGTTATCAGTGGCATTAATAAGTAACACACCTCTACCACCAGCGGCTGCGACGTTTGCAATCTGGGTGCTGATGCCGCAAGGAGGCGGCACTAAATTAGGTTCCGGTAGAGGCGCAAAGAAAGAATCGACCACGACTATCTTGCCGGCCACCTCGGCCGCATTAACCAGTGGCTCACACGCATCCGCGTTAGTCGCGCCGGGAACAGGCGCTTGACCATCATGGGCCGTTGCCAGCGCACCGCTCAGGACACCTCCCGGAATAGTGGGGTCAAACGAAACAGGATAGTTCGGCAATTCGCGAGGTACCGAGCCGACGGAGGAGTCAATCCGCAGAACCGTGCTATCAACGAGGGGTCCGGGAACTATTCGAATAGGAGCGAATATGAGACTCATCTTGTAGGTGAGGGTCTCCCCTGGGAGAACATCTCGAACAGACGTGAAAAGCCCAAACGAATACGGAAATCCACTGGGAGTATAAAGCGACGATCCCCGGGGAGATTCCAAGGAGGCAGGAAGAGCTCCAAAGGGCCAGTAGCTATAACTGTCGCTGGTTTCAGCCGGATAGGGACCATGATTTGTAATCGTTAACTGTGTCGGCGAAACTGAGCCCGCCGCTATTATTTCGGCACTGGGTGTAAGTCCGACAGAAACATCCGTTGAATTCCACTGCATACAAAAGCTCGTTAATTGGCCGACGTCTCCTGACACAGAATCGGATACAAATATTTCCCAATCACCCGTAACTACCTGGCCATCAAAGGCTGAGAGAGGATTGTTTGGAGTGTATGCGGGCGGTGATGTCGGAACATTCGGATTGCCACAACGAGTTTCTATCGCTCCCCCGGTTCCTTCATCGTCAAGCACTACATCAAGATTATTACCGGCACACCCGAAGCCGACCCCGGTAGTCCCCATCCTATCAAGGAGAGTCACCACGGTGCCGGTCTGAACATGTTTGAGCTTTATTATCAGGTCACCAACCCATGTATGAGTCGCCTGAAGTGCGATATTCATGTCCTGAATGACCGCAGCCTGGGAAATACCGATGGTGGAAGTAACACCGGAAACATTGCCGTCGGGGATGGCAACTGGAGAAGTGCTCAGACAGGCCTGATCTGCAAAAGACGGGGCCGGCAGCAAGAGAACAGCAACCACCAAAGAAATGACCGACTTAAGACAAGATGCTCGTTTCATCACAGTTCCCCAATACAATAATTAAAGAGAGCACACGGCGAATAGGCCTCTGCGCCTGTTGTAGTAACACCGAGTCGTAAAAAAGTCGAGTGAATTGGCAGGCTCACTCAATCAAGCAATGACGCTCAGATAAATTTTTCGATGGGGGCATACTGGCCGCCAATAAAAGCCAGAATTGTGTTATCCCGCCCGGGGCCCTTTGGATATTTACCATGTCACCGGGAATATATGAGTAAGTTTTTAAAGTATGCGGCGTCAATGAAGTCGCTCCGGCACAGCCTCGCTATTTGAGCTGCTAACGTCCTCGCACATTTTGCTGATATTCCCCAACAGAGCCAGGGCCCCTTGATGTTGGGCAATTCGCTCCGCTTCTTTCAGTTCTTTAAGGATAGTATCCCTCCCTTCCCCGCGCGCACGACGGAGGGTAGCCCGTGTCCTATAAACCTCTGAGAGGGCAAATCTCTCGCCACTTTCCTCGGCGCGGGGCTGACCCTCAGTCAGTTTCTGCTCGGCAGTCGCCAGCTGCCCCAGTTGCAAGTAGCGCATCGCAAGGAGGGTCAGCCAACTTGTTGTTCCAAGGCGCACCCCTAAATCTTCCAAATCTTTGATGCGCCTCTCCAGATCTCGCACCTGCTGCCACGCTTCGTCACCGGCAGGAAGCGGCGCAAATAGCAACAATGTCATTGCAGCCGTCGCTCTCCAAAAACTTTGCTCGCTCCCGGCAATCGCAAGCAGCTCCTCCAAGTAGGCAACCCCCTGATCGGTTTTTCCTCCCATGACGTTGATTACACCGCCAAAATAGAGAGCGAGTGAATAGGCATAGGGATCCTGAGAAACCTTACCATAGTGCAAGGCCACCGCGATATCGGCATAGGCCTTGTCGCACTCGCCAAGAAACCAGCGAGCATAGGCACGGTAACTGAGGCAACTCACCCCGAATCCGAAGCAGAAAGGGTCTCGCCAGTGCGGGGTACCGGTTACAAGCGAAAATAGCTGTGCTCCACTTTGACCATACTTTGCCGCCTCATTAAATTCACCCAAGTACACATAGTTTATTGCAAGCGCCGAAAGACCAATGGCTTGATGCTCAGGGTCGGGAGATCGCTTGCCTGCTTCATAGATTGCATGAGCCATCGAAATGGCACGCTGCAGACATTGGCACACCAAGTGATAACGCCACTCGCCGAAAGCGCCCATTATCTCGGCATCACATCGTCCCAAGTCCTTTCCAAGGTCTCCAAACAACCTTGCCGCATCACGGGCTGCTCGCGATGCGTAGCCGCGCTGCAAACTCAAAATGAGCTGTGCGTCCTCAGCCAAGAGAATCTTCTCCTGGGCGGTTAGATCTTCGCCGCTCATAAGATCCCAGCGCCCGGGGACAAAAAAACCGGCAAGTCCCGACACCATTGGCTCAAACGCTACCAGCGGATAGATAGCTTCCCGATGAGTCCCCTTTCTGATGCGCGCAACATAGACCTCGCGAAACATCCGTCCTGCAAGACCCGCTCGACAGCCATGCTGAATGGCGCGCAGCAGTGGCACCACACTCGCGGAGCCTTCCCCATTTGTTGGAGTTGATTGAATAAAATACTCAGCCAAGCGATATTCTGCTTTAGCTTTGCTCTCAGGATACTGCCGCGAAAGACTATACGAAAAATATTCCCGAATGAGAGGATGGCAATCAAAGCTTCCATCGGGGCCCGCATCTCCAAGGCGAGCATCGGAGACATTCGCCATTACCAAACTACGCTCCCCGGGAGAGAGTAG
>CAZPBV010000014.1:17351-18252 GCA_964584675.1 uncultured Bdellovibrionales bacterium | reverse complement strand
ACTTCTTGGAGGTGCGTGGTGAGAAGGTCGAGGTGCTCTTCCCACGAAAGCTCAATGTTTCCTGCCCCCGTCTCGATCCGAACATTGCCCGCGGCCAAACGTTCGTCAGTCGCAATGGCCGAAATTGCTGGTTTGGTGAGGGAGGGGCGGTGTTTTGCCAATGCTTCAATTTGGCTTGGGTGGGCGTAGAGGGTGATACCGTTAGCATGCAATAAATGGCGCAGCCCACGGCGAACTCGCTCCCAGAGGGCAGGGGTGTTGCAGATGGCTTGGTCAGAAATGACCTCGCGCGCACACGAGATTGCAAGGTTTAAGCAATCATGGTGAGCCCTTGAAATAATTTGGTCGTAGCTATGTGAAAGATGAGCCTGAAGAGCAAGCGCCTCGACGATAGCGGCATTTTTTCCGCACCTATAGCCAGTTTGCCGGGCCCTTTTTCGCGCCACGCGAAGTCGATGAGCCCGCGCCGCGCGGGCTTTGGTTTCGCGTTCTTGCAGTTCTCTTTTAAAATCGGCCAGCTTGCGCGCCAATTGGCTAATCAGCTCAGCGGGAATTCCCACATTGACGCGGTAGGCGACCTTGATAGTGGTCGGCTCTGAACGTGGATGCTTGGGATATGGAAAATATTGACTGGCAGCCATTGTCAAACTCGTCCTGAGTAGCTTTGCCTGGATATTCGAAAAATTGGACAAAAAGTTGCTTGAAGAACTTACCTTTTTAGGATTTTTCGAAAAATTTTTATCGTTAGGGTCAATGATTCTTTTAACTCCAAGCTGCCAAGGAGGTAGCTTGATACGCCAAATATGAAAATACCCAGAATAAGTCCCGCCGCGAGGGTCGGGAGGGTGCCAAGAGATAGCCGCATAAGACCGTCGAGCGCCACTCCCATGGCAAACGATGC
>CAZPBV010000014.1:421-17341 GCA_964584675.1 uncultured Bdellovibrionales bacterium | reverse complement strand
GGATTTTTTTGTCGATTGGACAAAACCACCCCATGCGACAGGAGCTCTTCGAGAAAGCACCAGCGCTGCCAGGGTAAGTCCAAGAAATGAGCTTAGGCTCGATGCCAGGGCTAAGCCGGCATGTCCCAAGTCAAGAGGGGAACCGAGACCTTGCTGTAGGAACATGACGGCCGAATGGATGGGACCCTCCCCCGCTGAGTCTATCGGTCCCATGCACAGCAGTGACAGCACGGTGGTGAGAATGAGAGTGCAGGCGCCAATAATAGTTGGAGTTCGCGTATCCTTGTATGCAATGAGTCCGCGAACTATCATCGAATGACAGCTGACCGCCCAAATGCCAACAGCATATGCTTGGATTGCTTCAGCGGTCTTTTGTGTTTCATGAGGGCCAAAACTTCCGCGTTGAAAGAGTAGTTCCACGAGAGGATGAGCCAGGCACGCAAGCCCGACCGATACCGGCAATAGGAGAAAACTGGTGAAACGCAATGAATTTACCAGGTCCCGTGAAAAGCTCTGGGAATCGTTGGCCGACCGCGCCGCAGCTAGCTGAGGGAGGAGCACGGAAGCCAGCGCGATAGAGTAGATGCCAATCGGAAGCTGTACGAGCCTATCGGCGAAGAAGAGCCAGGAGACGCTGCCTGGTTCAAGCAAGGAAGCGAACATGGTATTAAGGAAAATTTGCAATTGATAGATGGTGGCCCCAATAAGAGCTGGACCCATAAGCACGAGCATGCGTTTCGTCGCCGGGGTCAGGAAGGGGCGCATCGGAAGGACGCTCAGGCCGCTTCGTCTCATCGCTGGAATTTGAACAAGAACAGCAACTACTCCGCCGCCGACAAACGAAACCGCCAGAAAAAATACTCCGCTTTCGGGCGTGACACTCCAGGCAAAACACGCCCCCAAAATGAGAATAACATTCATCCATACTTGTGCCATGGCAGCTGCGCCAAATATGCCGCAAGCATTGAGGGCGCCGTTGAGCATTGCCACCAGAGTTATGCACATGACAAAGGGAAGCATGATCTGTGTAAGTTTGCGGCACACCGCTGACTGTTCGGTTCCGTCGCCAAACCCCGGGGCAAAGAGGTCAACAATTTGGTCGGCAAAAAGTACCCCGAGCACGGTGATGATCAACGTCATGACAAGAAGCAGGCCAGCGACCGATCGCGTAGTTGCGCGCGCGTACTGTTTCCCCTTGGCAAGCTCATCGGTAAATACCGGCACAAAAGCGGACGTCATGGCGCCCTCTGCCACAAAACTTCGCAAGAGATTGGGGATTCTCAAGGCAACAAAATAGGCGTCGGCCAGCCAACCGGCTCCGAAGAGCTGAGCGGTCAACATGTCTCTAACGAACCCAAGGATGCGGCTTAGAATCGTCAAGGAGCCTACGATTCCGGTGCCTTTGAGTAGTGATCCCATACTGCCATTCAAAGGCAGGGCCGCCGGAACGTCAACACGGCATTTTTAGGAGGCCACATCGGAAGAACGGGTCAAGAGACGCTGTACCCGGGCGAGCATAATCTTGGAGTCGGCCGTCTTACTGACAAAATCATCTGCCCCCACTTCGAACGAGCGCAGCTGGTTGGCATCGGTATCGGCAGCCGTGAGCATGAGAACCGGAATATTTCGAGTCCTTGTGTCGGAGCGCATACGTTTGAGGAACTCTACCCCGCCCATTCGAGGCATCATCATATCGAGTACTATCAAGGAAGGCGGGTGTTGGTAAAGGCTCTCAAGTGCTTCCAATCCATCATGGGCTTCGATAACCTCGTATAGTTCCCGCTCAAGGAGCAAAGCCAATACTGTTCTTGTGTTCTCATCGTCTTCAACCAGCAGGATGCGAGGTTTTGAAATGCCCTGTGATGGAGCGCCCTGCTGAGAATGTAGGCCATGGTCGCCAGTACCGTGAGGAAACACGCCTAGAACTCGTTCAACCTCATCGATTGACGTAATGCCGTTTCTAATAAGCTCTAGTGCCGACTCGTGGAGAGATTGAAATCCCGAGGCCCGGGCGCGCTGCTCTATCTCTGACTCGCCCAGAGTTTCTCGGATTGCATCACGCACCGGGTCGTCTATTTGAATGAGACTGTATACACCTACGCGCCCGCGGTAACCGTCTCCACCACACTCGTCGCAGCCCCGGCTGACTTTGACGCAGGCGGCATCAAGACCAAGTTGTTTGTATTGCTCGAGTTCTGTCCCCGGAGCTGCTTCCGAACACGCCGGACACAGTTTTCTCACAAGGCGCTGGGCAAGTATACATCCCACACCGGAGGCAATGGCATAGGGTGGAATGCCGAGGTCTCGCAATCGCGTGAAGGCGCCTGCAGCCGCATTCGTATGGAGCGAAGTGAGGACGAGGTGCCCGGTCTGAGCAGCTTGTAGACAAATAGAGGCAGTCTCAAAATCGCGAATCTCACCGACCATGATAATATCTGGATCCTGTCGTAATACCGCTCGCAAGCCTTCCGCAAAGGTCACTCCTATCTTGGGGTTCACTTGTATCTGGTTGACCCCCGATATGCGGTATTCTATGGGGTCTTCGATTGAAACGATATTGCGGGTGCCGTCACGCACGTGCAGAAGAGAAGTATAAAGGGTTGACGATTTGCCGGACCCGGTGGGGCCTGTAACGACAACCACCCGTGATGACCCACGCAGAAGATTCTCAAGAGCCGTTTGCATGTGCCCGGGCATGCCAATCTTTGAAAAAGAGAGCATCTCGAGATCGGAGGCAAGAATCCGAATGACTAAGTTTTCGCCGTATAATGTCGGTACCGTGGAAAATCTCAGGTCCTTGATGCCAAAGCCAGTCTTAATACGCAGCCGTCCATCTTGCGGCTTACGTTTTTCTGCGATGTCCATTCCGCTGAGGAGTTTAAGACGGGAGACCACTGGGCTTTTCAGATTCGCCGGGATGGTGAGGAGCGCGTGCATGATGCCATCAACCCGCACTCGCACAGCAACACTGTCTTTCTCCGGGTTAATATGAATGTCGCTCGCTTCCATTTCAACCGCCTCCGACAGAATGCGATTTACTATCTTTACTACCGGAGGAGCCTCAAGGTCGGAGGTCGAGAGATTTGATTCAAGATCGGCAGTGGGCGAATTGCCTTGGGTCTGCACATCGGTCGTAGAGGCAGAGGTTAAAATGTCTTCGAGATCAAAAATGTTCGTAGAGTGAAGTTTCTTCGCAAGTAAGGCGAGAATGTCGTCCTCCCGCGCGAGGGTAAGGGTGATGCGGCAGCCCAAATCGAACTTGAGGCTCTCCTGGGCGGACAGATCCAAAGGGTTGGCCATGGCGACGGTAACCTGGTGAGGGGCGATGTCGACGGGGATCGCGCGCATGTCGCGCCATCGGCCGAGGCTAACACTCTGCAGGCGTTCGTGGTCAAGGAGTAAGAGAACTTGAGCCGCTGTTTCCTTGGTTACGGTGAACACAGGGACGGTGAGTTTGTCCGCAACCTTGCGGATTGCTTCATTCTCGTCATATAACCCCTGGCGCGCAAAATAGGTCAGAGGAAAGAACTCATCAACCTTAAACGGCGCGATCGCAGTTTCTTCCGGAATGAGTTGCAGCTTTCCCAATAGTTTGGCGAGCGCTTGAGCGGCGCTTTCTGTCCGAGCCATATTCCTTCGCCTATACTAGACCCCCTAATGATCGGCAGGCCGGGGGATAAGCTTAAGTCAGACTCGACTGACGTGGCGCCAATGATAATGGCCCGATTAGAACAAGCTTTAAGCAAACCTCTTTTGAACATCGGTCCAATTAATGACGTTTGTAAACGCTTCAATATAGGCCGCACGATTATTCTGGTACTTCAAATAGTAGGCATGTTCCCACACATCGCAAACGAGCAAGGGGCTCACCACCCACTGGGTTAAGTTTTGGTGCTTCTCAGAGGTCAAGATGTCCAAAGCTTTTGTCATATTATTCTTGACCAATAGGACCCATCCCGATCCTTCGACGGCAGTTCCAGCCGCCTTAAAGTGAGCCATAAAGTTTTCAAAGCTCCCAAAGCGGGCATTTAATGCATCTAAAAGCGCTCCACTAGGCTTTCCTCCACCCTTGGGACTCATATTTTCCCAAAAGATACAGTGCAGGAAATGCCCTGCGCCATGGAAGGCCGCCTCGCGCTCCCAGTGTTTAACTAAAGCATAGTCATTCTTTTGGCGGGCCTCGGCCAACTTGGATTCGGCATTGTTAAGGCCATTAACATAAGCCAAGTGGTGTTTGTCATGGTGAAGTCGCATGGTCTGTTCATCAATGTGCGGCTCGAGCGCGTTATAATCGTATGGAAGGGGGGGGAGTTCATGAGTCATAAGTGTTCCTCTCAAACATTATGGAAATCAGAAAATGTACTTGACGGGGCAGTCTAGCGACGGGGCATAGAAAGTGTCAAATGTAGGGACGTATCGGCGGCAAAAACAGCCAAATTTTGAGCCTTGTGCATGTTCTCGCTTGCCCGTACCATTCTTCCATGCTTCTCAAATCCATGGTTCATCGAGCGGTTTTTTCGGCAGGTCTTATCGTATTGGCCGTTACTTCTATGGGTACAAAAGCCTGTCAGGAAGATTACTATTTTGCCGTCCGATCGCAGATTAATCCAACCACCACCGTTACGGCGACACCTACCGATGAGGGCGATGGGGACTTGGTCACGGCGACTCCGACCGCGACCTTGGAGGGGTCCGAAACGGCTACTCCTACCACCACTCCTGCTACACCAACTCCCACCGCTACCGTTAGTGTTGCGGCTCAAGGCGCCCAAGTAAATGGTCGTGTGCCCGGGTCTTCGGTTTTGCCCCTGCTTCAGGAGCTTGAGAAGGCTTCGGGATCTCCTGAGTCGCATGAGAACCAGGGGGCACCTCTTGCCCGAGAGACTGAACAAGCAAGTGGAAATTGGCTTGGCAAAATGTATTCAGGCGATGAGCCCAACGCTAAGTCCGGCGGGACAGGGAGGGCGTTAGATCAAGGTGATGCCGATGGTGATGGTTATGCCGCGTGGATTGAGCGTGCCGCCGGCACAGACCCCCGCGATGCGCGTTCAAGCCCCCCGCCGCCTGTCACCAGTCTTGCAGCGCGGCTGAGCGGTGCCGATAATGATGGGGACGGATTGACCAACGATCAGGAGCTTACCGAAGGAACCAACCCGCAAGTCTCGGATAGCGATGGAGACGGTATCCCCGACGGGGCCGAGGTCTCGTCCGGTTCCAATGCCCGTGATTCTTCGGATCGTCCACAGGACAGCGACGGCGATGGATTGAGCGATGCCTATGAGCGTTCTGCAGGATTAAATCCGCTAACAAAGGATACCGATGGTGACGGTCTCACCGATGATCGCGAGGTTGCCCTTGGCACAAGCGGCATAGAACGTGATAGCGATGGCGATGGAATTTTGGATGGGCGCGAGGTGCAGCTAGGCTCTGATCCGCTAACCCAGGAACCCAATCTAGCCGCGCTCACTCAATAGAATACTCAAATGGAGCATTTTTCATGTTAAGAAAATTTTTTTTCGGTGTATTGTTGGTTGCTGGTGCTTTTCAGCCGGGAACAGCGGCTTTCGCCGAAGAGGTGAGCGATCCTCTTGAGACTTTCAATCGAGCCATGTTTTGGTTTAATAACCAGCTTGACACGTATCTGCTCGAGCCGGTTGCAAGAGCCTATGATTTTATAGTTCCCGATCCGGTCCAAACTTCTGTCGGTAATTTTTTTGAAAATTTGACCTATCCTGTTTATTTAGTCAGTGATGTGGTGCAGGGTAAATTTGATCAGGCCGGTACCCACACAGGACGTTTTGTTGTTAATACAACCGTTGGAGTAGCTGGATTGTTTGACGTCGCCGAGGATTGGGGTTTGAAACGCCATCGTGAGGATTTCGGGGTCGCCCTTGCGTATCATGGTGTGCCGTCAGGGCCCTATTTGGTGTTGCCCATATTGGGGCCGAGCAATTTTCGGGACGGGTTTGGTAGAATCGTTGATGGCTTTTTGGACCCGGTTTTCTATGTTCCCAGCACTAACTGGTCGGAGGGCGCCAAGCTGAGCGTTACTCTCGGCCTTAAAGGATTGCAGCTCATCGATACCCGGGCGGGTTTGCTGGAAGCAGTTGATACTGCCAAAGAAAGTTCCTTGGATATGTACCTCTTTGTTCAGTCCGCGTACTACCAGCATCGTCGCGGTGTTCTTTACGATGGTGATCCTCCGGACGAGGAGGATGACTACCCTGTCGATGTATCGGGTAGCAGCTCAGAGAACACTCAAGCGGGCGCAACTGCCCCACAAGGCCCAAGCAACGTGACCACAACAACCGGGTTTCCTTCCTCCACGCCTTCGTGGTTGCCTCAATTTGTGGAATAGCCTGCCTTTATAGGTTGGTTCATCGAGCGGCAGAGGTCCCCAAGAGGGCGGCCTGAAGAAGCTGGCCTATCCTTGTTTGTTGCAGATAGCCATTAAATTGGCGGGCAATGGTTTCGGGGCCAAGAGCGCTGACGGTAACAGGAGTAGATGTATGTGAGCCGGTGCCCCAAACGACCCCTGTTTGATCAGCAAGGGCGCGAGCGATGATGGCGGTGCGCGCCATGTCAGGATCGGGGTAAGTTGCGGCAAAGTCATGAATATAGGGAAAATAGCGGGCCGACAGTTTCTCGTGGTCGGGCACGTAGTATCGATTCTCTTTCGTTCTTAGAATGTCACGGGCTTGGCGGGTGGAAATTGAGAATCCAAGATTATTCTTGATGAGAGTTTTCAAGAGTGAAAAAGACGTATCCGGGGTTGCGTGAGTTGTATGGTAATTGAGAAGCTCATAGAGGGTCATGCGTTGCTCAAAAATCTTTTGAAGAATTGAAGGTGAAATGAAGTTGTATTGTGGTTGGTAGCGCAAGGTCGCTCCAGTGTGAGTGTCGGTGAAAGTTTGAGCGGCAGGAATATGGTATCCGGAGTAACTGAAGCCAAAAGACCCGGTTTCATGATCAGCGGTTACCAAAATGAGAGTATCTTGTCGGCCGGCCGCCCAACGCAAGATTGGGCCCAGCGCTCGATCAAGCCGCAGCATTTCATGTAGTAACATCCCAACATCATTGGCGTGACCGGCCCAGTCGATTTGTCCAGCTTCAACCATCAGAAAAAAGCCGTTCGGGTTTTTCTCGAGGGTACGAAGGGCGTGAGATGTCATTTCCGCTAACGTCGGAATTTGGCGGTTGGTATCTTGCAGTGAAAGGGTCTCATGAATGCCGTCTGGCATTCCGGATGGCGCAAACAGACCAAGAATATTATCGCTATTACTTGATTGAAGTGACTGACGATCGAAAATGACATCGTATCCCCTATCGTGCGCTTCAGCAATGAGATCTCGATCGTCCCTCCTTTTCGATTGTAACAGGGCGGTGTTTTTTAGCACGGCGGCATAGTGCTTACGGAGCGGGGATTGGGAGACCGTAACGGCGGCCGGCAAAAAATGTCGTAGTCCCCCGGAGAGCAGAACAGTGACTCGGCTCTCCAGCATTTGCGCCGCGATATCATTTTCCATGTTCCGATCGATAATATGAGCCGCAAATACTGCTGGAGTCGCGTGCGTCATGCGAGTGTCCGAGACAAGGCCGGTAGCCTTCCCAGCGTCCCTTGCCATTTCAAGAATGGTCTTTACTGGACTCCCCTGAGAGTCGAGTCCGATGGTGCCCGGAGCGGTCTCGACTCCCGATGCTAAAGCAGTTCCCGAACAAGCGGAATCCGCCACAAGGGAACTATCGGTGCTTGGTTGTGCCAAGCCGAGCTCGCCATGGGCCAGTACAAATTCCAAGTTGTTGGCTCGAAAGGCGCCAAGGGCGCTTTGGTAGTGAGGATCCTGGGAATATCTCGAAAATAGCATGGCGAGGCCAAGTTGCTGGGGCCCCATCCCGTCTCCTATGACCAAAATGACGTTTTTCACATGCTGTTGGTCAAGCACACTGTGCTTGGTGTGACTGCACCCAAAAAGCGCTAAGATAGGTACAAGACTGAAGATGACAGAGGATATCCCCATAATCACCGGTCTGTGCTGAGTCATGTTCAGATTGTAAACTTTGTTACGTGCCGGAGCTAGCCGACCATAACACTATGGGAAAGAAGTTTGTCCTATGACATTGCGAAAGAAAGCCCATATTAAACAATTTTCTAACACAGAACGCGGAACTGGGTCCGGCGAGGTGCTCGCGTATATAATAGCGTTCACGACTGTCTGGGCGGTGTTCTATTGGGTGACTGACTGGATATACAACACCAAGGAAGAAAAGGTGGAGCGTCGCGTCAGTCGCGCTGAAGAAAAATATGAAAAATCCCAGGATCACAAATACATTGTTCGTGAACCTGGGGGATCCTCAGCGGTGTGCTGGGGGATTATTGAGAAACAGTGCAAGACAGTTTTGGGCTCAGTTGATAGGGGGATTTAGATCATTTGTTCTCAAAAAACACCAAAGCCCAAAGGCAGAACTAGCCACGAGTGCTGCGATGCTTAGCCATTGCCCTCGCGTGAGACCGAGCCACTGGAAGCCAATAAATATATCCGGCATGCGGAATTGCTCGCCGATTATTCGTACGATGCAGTAAGTGATCAAAATTATCGCGGTAATAACCCCGGGGCGACGCCACGTACGTAAGCCATCTCGACGACTCCACATCCACATGCCAGCAAAAAAAAGGAGAGCTCCTTCCAATAGGGCCTCGTATAATTGAGACGGATGACGAGGAGTAAGGAGGGGTTCCAGCGCACGAGCAGTGGCGGCATTGCCGTTTTGAATTTGGTGGATGACCCCGTATAGAATTCCCTCGACTTGAGTATATGCGGCAGGATGGCTTAGTATGCTGTTCCATTTTTCAGCGGCAATATTCATCGTTTCCACCACGGGTCCAAGAGCCCCCAGTTTTTCTGGCGCGTACTGAGGCCACAGGAGAATATCCTGAGGAAACTGAACAGCAAGCGGGAACCCGGGGCTACAGGGGCGTCCCACCAGTTCTCCATTAATAAAATTTGCAATTCTCCCGAAAAAAATACCAATCGCAGCAGCGACCACCGTCAAGTCCATAAGCCCGAGGGGCGATACCGCATGCTTTCTACCAAACCACAGGCAGGCAATGATGATACCGACCATGCCGCCATGACTCGCCATTCCTCCGCGATGAATTGCCAGGACGCCCCAATAGGGAAATTCGGGGGACAAAGCGGAGAAGAGAGAAGGATCGTACAAAAAACAAAAGCCTAGTCTCCCGCCAATGATTGTTCCCATGGCAACGGCGAAAACAAAATCTCCCACCGCTTCCACTGACAAAGCAGTGCGACCCAAGCGGGCCATGCGGCGCATAAAAAGGTAGCCAGCCACGAACCCGGCCAGATAGGCGAGCCCGTACCAGCGGATGCCATAGCCATCACCAAACTGGATGGCGAAAGGACTAAAACGGTGAAGCATGCCAGACGCTATAGGATGTTATTGCAGGTATGGCAACTACAAAGATCGAACAAAGAAACGAATAGGGGACCTTAACCCATTCACCGCGGGCGCCCTTGAAATCTAGACTGGCAGCACCTATGATGTTTCGAATCGAGAGAAGTTTTTACTGAGGAGATGAGAACTATGAAAGGAGTAGGCGAGGTATTTCCGGCCTTTGAGATGAAGGCTACCGTCAGCACCGAGAAAAAGAGTGCTTTTCAAACGGTATCAAATGATAGCTACAAAGGAAAATGGAAGGTATATTTCTTTTGGCCGAAGGACTTCACCTTTGTTTGTCCTACTGAAATAGTAGCTTTTGCTAAGCTCAATAAGGAATTCGCGGCACGGGAGTGTCAACTCCTTGGGGGGAGCACCGATTCAGAATTCGTTCACCTCGCCTGGCGGACACACGACCAGGAATTGAAGGATATTCCATTTCCTATGTTGGCGGATGTTAAGCGCGAGTTGTGTTATGAGTTAGGTATCCTTGATCCAAAAGAGGGTGTGGCGCAACGAGCCACCTTTGTTGTGGACCCTGAAAATATTATTCGTTTTGTATCTGTCAATGATTTGTCAGTTGGGCGCAATCCCGATGAGGTGCTCAGGGTTGTTGATGCGCTGCAGACTGATGAGCTCTGCCCGTGTAATTGGAAGAAGGGGGAAAAAACTCTTTCAGCGTAGGAAAGGTGCTTTACGACTATGGCCGCGGCGTCGCTCGAACAGCTTATTGAGGCATTCCCTGACTATGCCCAGGATATTCGGCTCAATGTGTCGTCTCTCCTGCGCATGACAGAGCTTTCCCCAGTCCAATTGTGGGGGACGTTTCTTGCCTGTGCCAGCGCCTGCAACAGTGAAAAGTTGTTGCAAGTGATCAAGCAGGAGGCGCAAAGCCGTTTATCTGCTGAGCAAATCCGAGCGGCGCTTGGCGCGGCGGCTCTTATGGCAATGAACAATGTGTACTACCGATTCCAGCATCTTTGCTCCAACCCCAAGTATGGCGAGATTCCGGCTCGTTTACGAATGAATTTTTTGCGTTCACACGGCGTAGATTCCGTTGATTTTGAGTTGTGGTGCCTGGCTGTATCAGCCATCAATGCCTGCGGCATGTGCATAGAAAGTCATGAGCGCGTACTGAGAGAAAAGGGGTTGAGTGAGGAGGCAATTGCTGCCGCGGTGCGGGTAGCGGCCGTGGTACATGCGGCTGCGGTCGTTGTGGCATCATCTGCGCTTTGATCCTTTTGATTTTTTGCGTCTCGCCGTGGGTCTTTATGCTTGCGGCCAATCAATATGAACCAGGCAAATTCATTGGCGGTGAATATAAACGCTTTGGAAGTATGTCTACCGGGTTGTCGCCGCAGAGCCGGCTCTTTCTGTGCTATAGAGTTTTTGGCGCGCTTTCAGACACGGGGAGTCTTGAAGCGCATATCGAGCCGCCCCCCTCACGTGTGGACGCGAATGGTCAGATAGTTCAATTAGCGACTCAACGGTCTCGCGATGAGAGGTGCCCTGCAAAGCGAGGCCCGCAAGAAAGCAGGTGCGAGGATTGCCTTCTTGCACCAGTTCGAGCAGTCCGGTCAAGGCGAGCGAGTTGTTTGTGCCTTTGAGCGCATACGCCGCCGCCTGTCGCACCATGATGACATCGTCTCCAAGAGCGTAGACGAGAGCACGGAGAGCGCTCTCATCCGCATAGTCCTTCAGTAGTCGAGCTGCCTCTGCCCGAACCTCGCCGTGCTCGTCACGAAAAATAATGTGTACTAAGAAGTCAACCAGACGAGGAATATTGCAACGCAAAAGCCCATGAAGAGCCGCACAGCGTACTTCGGGATCTCCGTCATGCAGGGCCTTCAGTAGAATTCCGGCCACCACTTTCCCGGGGCGAGTTCCAAGTATAACCAGAGCTTTTTTTCTAAGGCGCGGGACGGGTTCCTTCCTCAGATAGTGAACCAGCGCCTCAGTCGTTTGCTCATGCAAATCTTGTTCGGCATACTGGAGAGCGGCCTCGCGAACAGCTTCGTTTTCGTCCCACCATGACCAGGTGCCGAGAATATGCCGCACGAGTTGATCGTTCCATTCGCACCGCTTTGAGCGAAGGGCTCTCAGTGCGTTGGCGCGCACCTGAGGGTGGGGGTCCGCGCATGCGGCATGGCTGAGGGCATGGTGACTGCTTGTTTCGAATGTTAGTCGCAGTTTTTCGGTTGCTACCGCTCGCACTTCCGGCCGCTCATCTAATTTTAAGCAATGTATGAGCAGAGTTATGGCCGAATTGCTCAGGGGCAGCGCGAGGCCATTAAGGCATGCTATGCGAGCTCCGGGAGAGGGTTCGTCGCGAGCTCCACGTTCCAAGCAGGATTGCGTCCGCTGGTCGGAGTTCTGCGCAAGTGCGTCGAACAAGGCAATACGAACGGAGTCGACACGCTCAGTCTGTAGCTGGCTGAGTATTCTTTCTGGCACTGGATAGTCGCGTATGCCCTTCAGAAAGCACGCCGCCTCCTTTCTAAGGGCGGCCTTCTCATCGCTCAAAAATTGGCTGACAATTTGAAAATGCCTGACATCCCGATGTGGTTTGAGGCTCTCAATGGCACGCAGACGTACTTCGCCATCGCTATCGTAGAGAGCTCGTCCGAGAGCCTCGATGGCTCCTTGCTCGCGGATGTTGTTTAAAGAACGGGCAGCATGCGCCCGCTGCTGAGGATCGGGTGAAAGTAAGAGAGTGTTGCAGAGGATTCCTATGGTTGCATTATCCGAAGTTCCGGTGAGCGCCAGACTTGCCGCGCGCGCAATGGCGCCGTGCCGGTGTGAAAGTAGACTTACAAGCATTTCAATAACACTACGATGGCGGCAGCCCATGAGGGACCGCGCAGCAAGCATGCGGAATAGTTCGTCGTCCTGGACAAGGACGGCGAGGAGCTCCTTCTGTGCGGAGAGCACTGTCGTGCCCTCCAGAGCCATTAGGGCTAATTCCTTATGGGATTCTGCTCCACTTCGGAGATGCGGAGTGATGAGAGAGGAAATGCGTTCGCGCTTGACGCGTTTGAGCGCCGAGGCAGCCGCTAGCCCAACTTCTCGTTGTGGGTCCGAAAGGAGTCCAACCAGGGCTTCTTGGCAAACAAGCGGGATATCGCCATGGGCAGACTCTATGGCCCATAGGCGGGTTCGCCAATCGGAACTGGCACAGGCTTCAAAAAAGCTTTCCTGGACAAAACCAGACATACGGCTCTATCTCGTGCGGGCTTCACTCGGAAAATGCCGAGTGTCCAGCAGCGTGAGTAATCCAGGCTATGCACGCAGTCCTCACGGGGTCTATCGGCTTCATCACAAGGAAAGTGAATAAACGGGGGCTAATCTCTATGGATGTACTCTCGCTGCCAGTGCCTTTGACTGATTCGTACGGCTGCTTACGCAGCCGCCAGAGCGAAACGTAAGTGGCTGATGCGACGCGAAGTTTCGCCCTGTTTAAGCGCGAACCGTAGCCTTGTGCTGAAAGCGGCATGACGAGCATACGACGAAATGCCAGGCGGGCATTCTCGGGTCAGACACCTATAGCCCCTTGGCCAGGTCCTGGAAAACCGCGCCCAGTTCCATCAGTGAAGCGCTTCGAAAATTGCCGTCGGCAGCCTGCGCCACTCGCTCCAAGTCCGAAAAATCGGTACCTTGCCTTGCGATACCTACGATTGAAAGCTCTATGCCATGGGCAGGGACGAGGCGTTCCACCATTTTGCTGAGGGTGGTCAAGGAAATATCAGAATTCTTGTCATCGCCGTCGGTAACGACGAGAACTAAGCGGCGGTACGCATCCAGTTCTGCAGACCCCGCCTTTTCGATTGATTGAGCTATTGCGCTATACAATGCGCTTCCGCCAACCGCCTGAATTGTGTCGAGGTCCGACAATAGTTGCGAGGTGTCGTTCGAAAAATCTCGCAACATCTTCACATCGCTGCCAAACATAATCAACGCAACCTTGTCCTGAGACGATACCTGCGCGAGGAGAGAGCGCAACTGTTCTTTAACCACGAGCAGGGAATCGCCATCCATGCTTCCCGAACGATCAATGACGACGGTGAGAGCCGCTGGGCGGCGATACTTTGCCCACTCCTCAAGCAAATGGGAGGCAACATCATAGCTGAGCGGGGGGAAAATGGTCTGTAGCGGTGTGGGTGGTGCGTGAGACCCCGCTGACGGTTCAGAGAGTTGACTTGAATCCGAGGAATCTGTCTGAGAAATGCGGAAACCGGCAGATTGGGCTAATCCTTGCGCTTCACGAGACTGGGCGTATTTTGAAAAGAGTTGAAACCCGGCTTGACGCGCCGGCGTGACCCAGTCAGCCAGCGAGGTACAGAGCTGATAATCCTCGAGATAGGAGCCTTCTTTTATGAGCAGGCTTGCAAGCTCAGGCGAATCGGCCGAGCGATTATGATTATACAAGGAAACTTGTTGTTCCGTCGTAAGGGCAAAGCGCAGGTTGGCAGGGGCAGAATGGGCGCTTTTTGCCAATAAAAAACTTTCGCTGAGCGGATACGCAAACACAAGACTTTCCATCTTCGAAAGCTCTCTGCCCGCCGCTCCGCTGCGCAAGTCAGCGACAGAAATTGATGCGGCTTGCGCGCTGAGATAAGCCAGTTGGATAAGACTTGCAAATCCGGTAACCGCGCTGCGCGGCTGGGTATGAGCAAATGAAATCTTGCCCTTGCTTTCGCCCGATTCTTGAACCGCTCGCATGAATGACTTCCACGAAAACTCCCCACTCACGGCGCCGACAAGATCGGTCTGGTCGGTGCGCACTGCTGCAACTACGGGAGAGAAAAACAGAGGGACACAGTTCCCTTGTTCGGGCCCTAAATTGATTCGTGAGCCGTTAGAAAAGCGCACGAGAGTCGTTGAGGGCGCTACCCAGCCATCTGATTTTAACTCGCCGCGAGCGAGTCTCATGGCTGCCGATAGTCCCATATCGTTCACTAAATCGACGCGCACGATTGATCCATCGGCCAGGGAAGGTTGCGACTGATTAAACTTGTCGCGAAGCGCTCCTAACACAGCCCGCGTCTCAGGACCGTGAACTATTTGAAGTGTTACGGTACTTGCTCGTGCGGCGGGAGGAGGGGAATTATTGCACCCTGACGAGAAGAGCAGTCCCGCCACACAAACACTGACTGTGCCTGCAGTCGCCACCCTACACAAAAATTGCAAATTCACGCTGCTGGGTCCTTTTTTTTCCTATCAACCTTCTTAAACTTCTTAAAAAACTCCGGAAGCTGTGCCAATGCGGCAAGTTGCCTTTTTCTTTCCATATGTGGAATGGCGGGGGTGCCCTGATAGTCTCCTGGAACTCGCAACTCCCCCCAGACCTCGGACCGGCCGGCTACCCTAATTCCGTCGGCAATAACGGCGTGATCCTGAACCCCCACTGCTCCGCCAAGAACAACGTTATTTCCGATTTTACAGCTTCCAGCTAATCCTGATAGTCCGCAAATAATGGAGAACTGTCCAATCTTGGTATTGTGGCCCACCTGCACCAGATTATCGATCTTTGTTCCCTTACCAACAACTGTGCTCCCGAGAGTAGCACGATCGACGCAGGCGTTTGCCCCAATTTCTACGCCTGGGGCAAGTCTGGCTGTTCCAATTTGGGGAACCTTAACCAAACCAGCCTCCTTATCGGGTAGATATCCAAATCCCTCGGCTCCGATAATGGCACCGGGCTGAATGATACAATCAGCTTCGATTACGCAGTGTTCCCGAACTACCGCCCCGGCGTGCACTATTGAACGAGGCCCAATCTTTACTCCTGGATATATGCAGACCTGAGGGTAAATAGTAACCCCGTCACCAATCACCACATGGGGCCCAACCCAAGCAAAGGCTCCGACCGAAACGTCTTTTCCAAGTTGAGCTGAGGGGTCGACTCGGGCGCCGGGGTCTATGCCAGGGTACATCGGGGAGTTAGCGTAGAAAGAGGGGACTAGAGAAATGAGAGCTCGAAACGGATCCGGCACTTCGATGAGATTGAGACTATAGCCAAGTGAGAGCCTCTCAATCTGTTTGTCGTCAAACTCCCGTGGAACCAGAAGGGCTGCCAAGCGAACAGAACGAGATAGCAGTTCCTGTAAATTCTTTGCCGACTTAATAAAGGTGATTCCATCGTTTGTTGGCTCCTCCAGTGAACACAGGGATCGAGCAATCACTGCCGGGTCACCGCGAAGATTTCCCTTCACCAGAGAAGTAACTTGCCGGAGAGTTAATCCAGTTTGAGGCAATACTGGCCGCGAGGGCTTGGCTGTTGCATTAAAATTCATAGGTATATGAGGTTATACATGCCGCCAATGAAAACGCCCAGAACGGCCCAAATCTGATTCACTCTTGACCCATTTTGCGGCCAGTATCGTGTTGCCCCACCATGTTGTCTTTCAGGGGAACCGGGGGATCTTCGGACACCTTCAATCTCTTCCGGTATAATACGAGAAGGGGAAAATAAAAAGGCGCCCATTCCCTCAGGGAATGAGCGCCACCGTTCCTTTAAGTCAGACTTGGACTGCTAAACAACGCTGGACGGGAAGCTAAGAGTATGGGGAGGGATAGCGCTGTTTATCATTAAGCCCGACTCCTTACTTACTATCATCACCGGAGAGAGCCCTAACGTCAATCAAACAATGTTAGGTAAAACTCGTATTTTATTTAAATCATTCAATTTATTTCAGGAAAATGCTCAAACGGACAGCCACATTATTGGCAGGTAAGAGTTTCATGCCAAGGCAGTGGAGCGTAACTACTTGAATAGTTATACCCCCCCTCTGGAAGGGTCACCATTACTCGCCGTACAAGCTGCAAGGGCCGACGGGGCTCCTGACGTGCGCTCTACTTGACTTTGGAGCGGGCCATACCAAAACCCGGCAAATTCACTGGCAGCGAGTACACTTTGCCACAGCAAACTCCCCTGCAACGGTTTTTTTTGTTAGTGTTCAGACTCAGTATAGTGACTTTTGAGGTTATATAAATTTCATGATTGATCTTAATTTACTGCGTGAACAACCGGAGCTCTTTAAGGCTGCTTGCCAAAAAAAGCGAATGCCCTTTGATATTGAGGCATTTTTAGCTCTTGATAAGGAATATCGTTCACAGAAGAGCCAATTCGAATCTCTGCGCTCGCAGCAGAATAGTTTTAACAAGGAACTGGGAAAATACAAAGGTGATGAGCGGGCCCGAAAGCTTGAAGAAATGAAGAGCCTTTCTGCGGCCGTGAAGGAACGAGAAATCAGTGTGCGGGAACTTGAGACGCAATGGATGGCGCAGCAGCTCCAGATTCCGAATCCTCCACTTCTCAAAGTGCCTGATGGCAAGGATGATACTGAAAATGTGGAGGTTCGCCGATGGGGACAGGTTCCTGAATTTGACTTTCCCTCCAAGGATCATGTGCAGCTGGGAACTGCTCTGGGAATCCTGGACATTGAGCGCGGCCGCGGCGCGGCG